>JAGPGE010000014.1 GCA_018056145.1 Armatimonadota bacterium | reverse complement strand
GTGCTGATGAGGAACTGCCAGTCGGATGCCTGCAGCAGAAGCAGCTCGCGCCCGGCCTGCTGGACAAGCGCGCGCACCTTCGGGTCCTTGTTATCTGCGAGATAGGCCGCAAGACCCTTGTAGTCCTTCTCCGCGTCGTAGACGAGATGCCACGTCCAGGCGGTCTCGGCGTTGAGCCAGACCGCATGCCCGCCGCCTGCTCCCCAGGAGCCTTCGGGGAGAGTAATCGCGCGGTCCGGCGAGTGGTTCGTGATGTACTCGGAGGCCTTCATCACCGCGATGTCCGGGTCCTGGTTCATCCACCGGAGCATCTTGGTCAGCCAGGCCGGCCCCTCGAACCACCAGTGGCCGAACAGTTCGGCGTCGAAGGGCGCGCAGACCACCGGCATACCGCCTTCCCAGGGGGCGGACTGCAACTTGTTCTTCACGAGCCAAAGGAAATGCCCGGCGTGTTCCCGCACGCGCGCGTCTGCCTGATGAGGCTCGTATGGCTGCTTGGTACCCAGATCATTGAGGTCGTCGGTTACCCGCCAGTAACGAAGCTGGTGGGGCATGTGCTTCTTGTGGAACTCCAGGTACCAAAAATCGCCAGGGTATCCCTGCCAGGCGCTCCACACTTGCCGGCTGCTCTCCGGGTCGCGCACCAGGATGGATACCGGCGAATGGTCCTCGAATCTGTCGCCCACGAAGTATGGACGGTACGGGGTCTTCGGACCATCGTACGGGGATGCGTCGCGCAGGTGCTGGATGCCTGCCCAGGGCTTGCCTGTGACATCGCCGTGACGGACGACGACGGGCAGGGGCTGGCCGCCGCCGAGCATGTGAGTGTCCACGATGAAGTACGAGAAACCGCTGTTGCCCACGAGCTCTTCGACGCCCGCGCGGTCCACTGGTAACTCCGGGTAGCCGTCCTGGAGGTACCCCAGTTCCGGCGGCGGCCCCCAGAGAGCATGGGGGCGGTATGCGCATTCGGGCAGCCAGATTCCCCGCGGGCGCTCGCCGAAATGTCGCTGGTAGTTGGAGACGGCCTGCATGATCTGGGCCTGTATGCTCACATCCTCATGCAGAAGCGGGAAGTAACCGTGGGTGGCGCCGCACGTCATCAGCTCAATCTGGCCTATCTGCTGCATGCGGCGGAATGCCCCGACAAGGTCGCGATTGTACCCCTCGACGAAGCCCCTCAGGATCGCCTCGTAGCGGTTGCGCCAGGTCTCCCGGGCCAGGAAAGCAAGGTGGCCGTCACCCCACTGATCCCGGAAGAGGGCCTCGTCCTCCTCGGCGCCCGCGATCTTCGCTCGCAGGTAGTCTACGAACCAGACCTTGAACCTCTCGTCGGAAAGCTGCTCGACAGTGATCGGGCTGAGGCTCACGGTGATATTGGCCTTGATGCCCTCGTGCTCAAGCTCCTCGAGGCACCACAGCAGCGGGATGTACGTCTCCGCCGCGGCCTCGTAAAGCATGACGCTTCCGTGAGGATCGGTGCTGTGCCCCAGCACGTAAGGAATGTGCCCGTGCAGGACCATCACGAATGCGCCAAAGGGGTTGCTCATCAGTGGATGCGCCGCCTTCCGTACTGGTTGCTGCCCTAGTTCGTCTGCGTTTCACTGACAACCTGCCGGGGGGTTCCGGGCAGGAGTTCGTCCAGTTCCGACAAAAACAGCAGGCACTTGATCATCAGGCCCGACGCCCAGCCGTGGGGAGCGGCCCAGTACGGGTATTCGGGCCGCGTGCCGATGAGTTCAGGCAGCAGTCCAGTGGGAGTCGTGTGCGCCAGGCAGAAGTCGATGTAGCCCACCGCGCGGCGCCGAAGATCCGTCGCATGGTCGCGGTCTTCCGCCGCGCACGCCAGGGCAACCTGGAGGTTCACCAGTGCGAACCACAGGGTGTTGACGCAACCGATGACGCCGCCAAGATACCCGTCGCCCTCATAGCGGCGAATCCCAACGCCACCGTCGTCCAACCTGTAAGAGAGACGCTCTTCGATAGTGTTGAGGTTGGTCTCGATCAGCCTGCGTTCATACGGGTCGTACGGCGAGATCATCCCGAAGGGCTCGGACACGCCGAGAGTTGACGAATCGACGACCAGGTCGGGGCTGTCATCGCCGAGAAGCCCCCGCGCGAAGTAGGCGCCATTGTGCAGGCCTATCGTTGCCTGCTTGATGCGTGCGCTCACGCTATCCCATTCATCGGCGATTTCGGCCTCGCCCATATGCCGCGCAACCCGGGCGGACGCTTTCAGGGCGGCGTAGATCGCGGCATTGGTGTAGGTGAAAGTTCCGCAGAATGTTTCCCACAGGTCGCAGGCGAAGCTGTGCCAGCCGCGCTCATCCACCATCTCCGCCAGGGCCTGCGCGCCACGGCGAATGCTCGGCCAGCGGCACTCCAGTGTGGCCGCGCCGCCGGGAGCTGAATGGTCCTCACAAAGAGCGATCAGCGCCGCGGCAGTCTGGTCCACCTGCAGGAAGTCTTCGCGCAGCGCCCAGGATGATGCAAGCTGATTGTCGGCCCAGTAGCGCTGGCCCCACTGTCCTGACGGAAGCTGTGCGCGTATGTACCAGTCGCACAGGCCGCACAGGTTGTCGTCGTGTCCCGCAAGGCGCAGGGCTTCGACTGCCTCCGTCGCGTCGCGCGGCCAGCAGTACCCGTAGCCGCCGCACAGTTCGTATGATGGATCGAACTCGGGCGCCGCGATGATCGCCGAGGTGCGAAGGTCCTGCAGCATCCTGATGGACAGCAGCGCGCGGTCGTACGCCTGCTCGAAGCGGGGCTCGACCACCGGGCGCCGGCCGGATTCCAGCCACTGCCGATCCTCGTCCACGGTCCTCGCCAGAAGCGTCGCTGAGCCGATTGCGGCAAGGTCCTTCACCCGGCGCATGGCCTCATGGCGGTCGTGGGCCCCGGTGAGGAGAATGTCGAACTCGCTCACCTCGCCGGGTTCCAGCGCGATGTGCCAGCCCAGGGCGAAGTCCACTTGCCCGATGTCCTCCACCTGGCCGTTGAGATGCCCGTCGTACAGGTCGCTCTTGGCGCTGCGGGGACCCTCGTCGATGGACTTGCCGCAGCGCCAAACATCGGGCCTGCGCCCACCGATGGCCAGGGCGATGTCCCGGAAGTACTGGACCATGATGCCGTCCGGAGCGGAGTAACTCACCGACTGCTTGCCCGTGACCTCGTGGATGCGCAGTTCGAAGTATTTCAGCAGCGTACCCCGGAAGCCCCGGTCGGCGGGGGCCTCAATGCGGACCCGGCGCACCAGCGCGTGGCTATCTGGCGGGCAGAAATCGGTGAACACGATGCGCAGTTGCTCGTGCTCCAGGCGAAGTTCAGTATTCAGCACCCGAGCCTGGTCCTCATACCACTGGTGGCGCCGGAACCGCATATCGAAAGTCCACAGAAAGGTCCCGTGTCCCGGTTCGCCAACGTAGAGGGCACTCAGCAGTTGCCGCACATTCTGCGCGAAATCGATGCGCGGGTAGAAGAACGCCATGATCTCGCCGGCGGCGCCGAGGGTAGCCAGCACACGGCCGTTGCCAACGGCGGCGGTGGGAAGAAATACGCCCATGTTATCGAAAGCCTCGCGTGGAGGATGATAGCACGATCATGATTTCGGCTCGCCCAGGCCAAGCTCAAGCCAGACGCGCAGCAGTTCGGCCACGCTCCATGCCTGCGCGGGGCAGCCCCTGGGAGCGTGCGGCGGCTCTCCGTCGAAGATCTCGGACACCGAGCCCAACCCGGCCTCCCGCAGATGGTCCACCAGCGGGCGAATCAGTTCGCGCACCCATTGCCTCGCCTGCTCCGAGCGCCCGGCGTGGGTGAAATACGCGCTGAGGAAAGCCCCCAGCGGCCAGGTCCAGACGGTGCCCTGATGGTACGCGCCATCGCGTGACCACGGGTCGCCCTCGCACTTGCCCCGGTAGCGGTCATCACTGGGGGCAAGGGTGCGCAGGCCATATGGTGTGAGCAGTTGCTCGGTGACCGCCTTGAGCACCGAGCGTTCCTGGGCCACGGAGAGCATGGTGTACGGCAGGCTCAAGGCGATGACCTGGTTCGGCCGCAGGGAGGCGTCGATCTCCGTATCCCGCACCACATCGGCGAGATAGCCACGGTCCTCGAGCCAGAAGCGCGAGAGGAATGACTCCTTGGCCCGCCTGCACAGGCGCGCATACGGCCGCGCATCCCGCTCCAGCTTGCGGGCGAAGTACTCGGCTGTGCGCAGGGCCGAATACCACAGGGCATTGATCTCCACGGCCTTCCCATGACGCGGCGTCACCACCCAGTCGCCCACTTTCGCGTCCATCCAGGTCAGCTGTGTGGTCTCATCGCCCGCGCACAGCAGGCCATCCTCCGCCATGTGGATGCCGAACCGCGTGCCCTCAATGTGGGCGGCGAGAGACTGGCGCATCCGGGGGAAGAGCAGGTCGCGGAACAGGTCGAGATCGCAGGTGGCTTCGAAGTAGCGTTTGGCAGCCGCGAAAAACCACAGGGTCGCGTCCACCGTATTGTACGCGGCTTCGGCGTCTTGGTCGGGGAAGAGATTGGGCACGAGCCCGTCCTGCATGGTCTCGGCGCAGGTGATCAGCACCCGCCGGGCATCCTCGTGCCGCCCGGTGGCCAGCAGCAGGCCGGGCAGGGCGATCAGCGCGTCCCGGCCCCAGTCGGTGAACCATGGGTAGCCGGCGATCACGCTCTTCGCCGGCGCGCCGTTCACTTCGCGATCCACGATGAACTGGTCAGCGGCCAGGAAGAGCTGCTTCGCCACGGGGTCATTCGCGGGTGCCCGCTCGGTAAGCGCTTCGCGGCGCGCACGTTCGGAGGCGGCGAGCTCCTCGAAGGTCATTTCCAGCGGTTCGCCCACGCAGGCCGTCAGTGCGCAGGTCTGTCCCGGGCAGAGGGTCCACTCGAGTTCCGCGGGGCAGTAGAGATCCTCACGAAAGTCCAGTCCACGCTCAGCTTCAAAGGGATAGGTGAGATCGTAGTACCACTCGGCGCAATGGCCGACTCGACCCTCGCCCACCTGCAAAGAGACCGGCGGGCCGCCATTGATGGAAATGCGCGCGCCGCCGGGCAACTCCTGGAACTCTGGGGCGATGTCCACCCGCGATTGGCCGAGATGGTGATGATCGCGCCACGAGACCAGCAGGCGGCCCTGGATGCGGATTGGGCAGGGGCTCTCGATGCACTGGTAGGCAACCGCCACCGCATTGCGCCCGTGGGGCATGATCAAATGCTTCTCGATGAGGGTGTCCTGGATCTCGTAAGTCCACACGGGCCACGGGTCGAGCCGGAAAGTGCGCAGGTAGTGGTAGCCCTCGGGATGCACCACGTCGCCGTAAAGATTACAGGAGAGGGCGTGCTGCGACGCGTTGACCCAGACGGCATCTTCGAGCTTGTTCAGCAGCATCCTGCGGTCCACAGGCGGCCGCACCGCGGCGCACAGAAGGCCGTGATAGCGCCGGGCGTTGGCGCCGGAGACGGTACCCATGGCGTAGCCGCCCAGGCCGTTGGTCTCCAGCCATTCCAGGTGCAGGCCGTCGCGCCAGTTGCCGAATGCGGATGCGTCGATCTTCACCACATTCATCATCGTCCACCACTCTTGGGGGGGCGTGGTCAGCTTTCCGTGTCTCGCGAGATGAACCGGTCCGCGGCAAGGATCGCGGCGATGGTCTTGGCGTCGTGGATGCGCCCGTCGAGACACATGGCCACCGCCTCGTCCCAGTCCACTTCCTCGCAATGGATGAACTCGTCCTCGTCAGCCTCGCCCTCAGCCGATGCAAGGTCCGTTGCGAGAAACGTGTATAGCTTCTCTTCGGTGAACCCGGGCGTGGTGAAGAAGGTGATGAGGGGCTGCATCTGCCCCGCGCGCATCCGGGTCTCTTCGGCCAGTTCGCGCCGGGCGCAGACCGCGGGTTCCTCATCGGGCTCCAGGGTCCCGGCGGGGATCTCCAGAAGCTCCTCACCGGCCGCATGCCGCCATTGCCGGACGAGAACCACTCTCGGCCCCGGCAAGACCGCGACGATGGCCACGGCTCCCGGGTGCTCCACCACTTCACGCCGGGCATCGCGGCCATCCGGCAGACGAACCTTGTCCACCCGAACTTTCACCAGCCTGCCCTCAAAGGCCCGTTCCGACGCCACAACGTGCTCTCGGGTGTCCATGGGTGTGCTTCTCCACTGCCGTCCCGTGGGCAATTCTGCCACCAGACTGTATCAGGTGTGTTAACCAAGGGCTAGACGGTTATCGGAACGCGGCGCGCTGTGTCGCGAGACCACCGCTTCGGCTTCGCCGGAAGCAGCGGCGCCCATACCACTGCACAGGGTACCGGGGCAAGTATACATGAAACGCTTGCCCGTCTGAAGGATAACGCGCTGCCGGGCTGGAACTGTTCCTCCTGCCGCCGTCCCATTGCAGCGAGAATCGGGGCCGGCAGGCGGAGGCAGACCGTGACACCCACAGCCCTGGACTTCTTCGACTGCAATGCCCGCATCGGGCGCCCCACCGTGTTCCGCGAAGGGCAGATCACCACCACGGACGAACTGCTCGCAGAGATGGACTACGCCGGCATCGGCCGGGCGCTGGTCTATCACACGCTTGCGGCGGAGTGGTCGCCGAACGACGGCAATGACATGCTGCGGCAGGAACTGGCGGGCCAGAACCGGCTCTACCCGTGTTTCGTGGCCCTGCCTCCGGCAACGGGCGAGATGCCCGACCCGGACGGGTTCGCGCGGATGGTGCGCGAGGCCCACGGTGCAGTGCGGCTGTTCCCACAAGACCACACCTTCAGCCTGCTGGACTGGTGCGCCGGTCCTTTGTTGGAGGCTCTGGCTGCCCACAGCGTCCCGGTGCTGGTGCATATCGGCCAGACCAGTTGGGGAGAACTGTCGGCCGTGCTCAGCGCGCACCCGGACCTGCCCCTGATCCTCCTGGGGACTTACTACCGCGTGGACCGCTGCCTTTACCCACTGTGGGAGCGTCACGACAACCTGTTCGTGGAAAGCACCACCTACCAGACCTTCCGCGGGATTGAGTCGGTCTGCGCGCGGTTTGGCGCGTCGAGGCTTGTCTTCGGGACCAACCTGCCCGAACTCGAGACCGGCGGGGCGATGACGCCCATCCTGTACGCTGACATCCCGCAGGAAGACCGTGCCGCAATCGCTTCCGGCAATCTCATGCGCCTGCTGGGCATCGAGCACTGACATCCCCTGGCCGCGAGAGCGGCGGTGAAACCCATGGACTTCCAGAACGACTGGCGTATGGGCGTAGTCTACGAGAACGAGATCATCATCGATGCCCACGGGCACATGGGGCCGTGGCTGGATTTCAACGTGCCCGAGCAGGGCAGCCCCGATGCCATGGTGCGCACCATGGACCAGTGCGGCATCAGCACCACGGTGATCAGCCCTCACCTGTGCATTGGCCCGGACTATCGCCTTGGCAACCGTCACGCGTATGAGGCGGCGGCCAGATTCCCGGGCAGGCTGGTACCCTTCGTCACCGTGAACCCCACTTACGGGGCAGCGGAGATCCAGCAGGAGATTGAGTACTGGGCGGCAAACGGGGGCATCCAGGCCTTCAAGCTCCACCCCTCCCTGCATCAGTACAAGGCATCGGGGAAGGACTACTTCCCGGTCTACGAGTACGCGCAGGCACATGGCCTGCCGATCCTATCTCACTCCTGGGCCGGCGACCCTCTTGGCGGCGCGAGCACTCTGGGTGGCCTCGCGGCACAGTTCCCGGCGGCGGGGTTCATCATCGGCCACGCGGCCTCAAGCTGGCAGGTGCTGGACGAGGCTGAGAAGGAAGCCCACGAGCACCCCAACGTGTACCTCGACCTCACGGGCTCGCGGCTGATCCGCGGCCTGATCGAGGACATGGTCAAGCGCGTGGGGGCCGACCGCGTGCTCTTCGGCACCGACAATCCTTTCATCGACCCGCGCCCCGGCCTCGGAAGGGTTCTGGCGGCCCGACTCAGCGACGATGACAAGCGCAAGATCCTGGGGCTGAACGCGAAGCGCCTGTTCAGGTTGTAGATTGCCGCCTCGCCGGAAGGAGCCACCATGACCTGTCCGAATAACCTGCGCCCGGCCGCGGCGCTGATCGTCGGCGCTGTTGTGCTGGCCGCCGTCGCATGCGCAGCCCCCGAACGGTACGCGCTGGACGAAGGCTTCGCCACCGTGGATGCCAGCCGGGGACTGTCCGGCGTGACGGTGAGCGCCAACGGGGTCACATTCCAGCCCTTCTACGGCGCGGCGATCATCGGGCGGAAAGGTCGCCGGGATCCGTCCATCCGCATGACTCTGCGCGTGGAGAGGGACGGGACCGCCCTTCGCCTGCACCTGTCCTGCGACCACCCGGATGCCCGGGGCATCCACCCCGGAAGCGTACGCGGACTGGGGGAATGGCGGCGCTTGGATCTGTCCCGGCAGGCCGAGAATTACGGGCAGATGTGGTGGCCGAAGACCATCTACAGCGTGCAGGGCGACCTGTGGTTCACCGCCCACTGGGTGCTGGAGGAGAGCGACGCCACCTCTTGGCGAGCACTCAGTCAGGAGAACCAGGGAACCCGACCCTTCCCGGCGGCCCACCAGGTGGTTTACGCGCCGGACACCGCCGGGACCTACCTCCCGGTCCACGAAATACTGGAACTCCGGGTATCGCGGAACCTGTGGGATGTGGTGCCCTACCCGAAGCAACCGCCGAGCGAGTACGCTTGCGACCTGGCGTCCAGCGTGCAGCTTGACCTGTGGGGTGGCCGGGCGGCGGGGGAACTGGAGCATCTCCTGCAAGTCCTGGGCACTGCCGGGCAACCCTCCCTGCGGTTCCTGTCGATCCTGCAGAACTGGCAGACCGGTGGCTTCGACTCCCTGCTGCCCGATTCCGTCTGGATGCCCGACTACCCGCCGAACATCGGTGTGGGCACGGTGGAAGAGCTGCGCTCCCTGTGCGATCTTGGCAAGTCTCTGGGGCGCTTCGGCTTCCGCACCAACTACCGCATTCTGCGCCGCAATTCGCCCAGCTTCCTCAAAGGGATCGCGCATTTCGCGGTGGATTCGGCGGGCAGGGAACTGGACTACATGAGCCCCGGTGACTGGCCCGCGGTGGCTGGTCGGCAGGAAAAGGAAATCGCGGAGCTGTGGCAGCCTGACGCCAGTTTCACCGACCAGCTCACATCAGGCGCATTCCCCACCGCCTGGCATGACTTCCACGCGGAGCGCGGCAGCCGTTCGTTGCGCGCTACTCTCGGGCGACAGCGGTCCCTGGCCCGGCTCATCAAGGAAACGCATGACGGTCCCCTTGGGTCGGAGACCCTCATGGACCAGGAGCTGCTCGGGTTCTACGTGGATACGGGCGACTTCGGAATCGGCAACGGCCACAATCGCCTGTTCAGCCCCGAGTTCAAGCTGCGCAGGCTGCAGCACCTGTCCACCTTCCACGGGATGGGCCTGATGTACCGCTTCTACGAGTTCCCGCCGTTCCCGGCCTTCCACTCAGGAACGACCACTTTCGGCACGGACCAGGCGCAACTGGACGACTACCGCTGCTGCGAGGTGATGTACGGCAACGGCGCCTATGTCTGCTACTCCTTCGCCAACTGGCGCTACTGGCTGACGGAGACGCTGCTGATCGGCCACCTGCAGCGGCATTACGCGCTGCAGCCAGTGAGTTCGGTGCGCTACATGCAGGGCGGCGATTGGCGTACTCTGGAGGAGCTGGTCGAGGGCGGCACTGTTCCGGTCACATCCCCCTGGGCGCCGCAGAGCCAGGCCTACGGGCGCGTGCGCGTGGAGTACGCGAGCGGGCTTACGGTCGTGGTGAACCGCCTGCCCGAGCCGCTTCCGGTGACCGATGCTAAGCCCGACGGGATCATCTTGCCCCAGTACGGATGGGTTGCCTGGAAGCCCGACGGGACCTTCGTGGCCTTCAGCGCCGACTGGCCCTGCACCGACCAGCGCGTGGACTACCTGCGCGACGATCCCCTGCAGATCGAGTTTATCGATCCCCGCGGCAACCTGGTGCGTGGGGTGGACAAGATCACCTTCTGGCGGCACGGCAGACCCGTTGTGGTCGCCGACCCGGAAGCCAACTGCATCACCATCCGCGGCGAGCAGATGCCCTTGAACCTGCCCGCTCCGCCTCCTGCTGAGCGGCTGAGCGTGGGCTTCGACGGCTCTCTGGAGAACTGGCGGATCGGCGAGGGCATTCTCAACGCGCGCCTTGAGGATGGCGCATTGGTGCTGGATACGGTCTCGGGCGACCCGCAACTGTACTCCCCTGCGCTTGCACTGGACGGGGACCGCGCGAAGCGGCTGGAGTTTCGGCTCAAGGCCGACGCCGGCGAACTGGCGCAACTGTACTTCATCACTGAAAGCGCCACGCATTACTCGGAGGATCGGGTCTTCCGGGTGCCAATCGTCCCTGACGGCCAGTGGCACACGTATTGCGTGGAAGCAGCCGGTCATCCTGCCTGGCGTGGACAGAGGATCATTGGCCTGCGGTTCGACCCTATCCACGGCCCGGCCAGGGCGAAGGTGTCGGTGGATTGCCTGCGAGAGTTGGAGTAGCCCGCGCCCGCTGACCACTATTGACCGTCCCGCGGGGTTCGCCTATCATCCGCATTGGTAGAGCAAGCCGCCGCGGAGTACATGACCCCCAAGGAGCCCCCAATGGTCAACCTGCGTTTCCGCCAGATCCATCTCGATTTCCACACCAGCGAGGTCATCCCCGGCATCGGCAGCGAGTTCGACGCCGACGAGTTCGCCGACACCCTCAAGGCCGCGCACGTGAACTCGGTCACGTGCTTTTCGCGCTGCCACCACGGGATGATCTACCACGACACCGCGAAGTTCCCGGAGCGCAGGCACCCGAATCTCACCTGCAATCTGCTCAAGGAGCAGATCGACGCCTGCCACGCCCGGGACATCCGAGTGCCGATCTACATCACTGTGCAGTGGGACCTGTTCACGGTGAAGCAGCACCCGGAATGGGTGGTTGTGGATGAGAACGGGTGCTTCCCCGGGACCAAGCCCTTCGAGGCCGGGTTCTACCGCCGGCTCTGCCTGAACAGCCCGTATGTGGATGAGGTGCTGGAGCCGCAGACACTGGAAGTCTGCGAGACCATGCCGGTGGACGGGTTCTTCTTTGACATCGTCTCCGCGACGCCATGCTGCTGCCAGTACTGCATCGAGGGTATGAAGGCCGACGGTCTCGACCCGGCCAATGCCGAACACCGCGCGCAGTACGCGGACAAGGTCCTGTTCACCTTCCAGCAGCGGCTGTTCGACAGCGTGCGCGCGGTCTGCCCGGAGGCGACGGTGTTCTTCAACTCCGGCCACTGCGGCCCCAAGCACCGGAAAATGATCAACGCCTTCACTCACCTGGAGCTGGAATCCCTGCCCAGCGGCGGCTGGGGCTACATGCACTTCCCACTGGCCCAGCGGTTCGCGCGCGGCCTGCATCGCGACTGCATGGGCATGACCGGCAAGTTCCACACAAGCTGGGGCGACTTCCATTCCTTCAAGAACAAGGCGGCCCTTGAGTACGAGTGCTTCAACATGCTGGCGCTTGGCGCAAAATGCTCCATCGGCGACCAGTTGCATCCCACCGGAAAGATCTGCCCTGTGACATACGATCTCATCGGCAGCGTCTACTCGCAGGTGGAAGAGAAGGAGCCCTGGTGCGACGCTTCAGAGCCGGTCACGGATGTGGGCGTGATGACCCCCGAGGAGTTCGCCGGCACTGGCGGCCACGGCGGGCTTCCGGCAGCGGCGATCGGCGCCACGCGGATGCTCACCGAACTGCGGCACCAGTTCGACATCATCGATTCGAAGTCGGATTTCTCCAGGTACCGGGTCATCGTGATGCCCGACGAGATCGTGGTGGATGATGAACTGGGTGCGCGCCTCACCAACTATGTGGTGGATGGCGGCTGCATCCTCGCCAGCTACAAGTCGGGGCTGAACCCGGCCGGCGATGTGTTCAACGTGGGCAAACTCGGGGTCAAGTATGTGGGCGACGCCGCCTTCTGCCCGGATTTCCTGGTGCCGGGCAAGCTCGGTGAGGGCCTCGCCGACACCCACTACGTCATGTATCTGCGCGGGCTGGAGGTTGAAATCGCACAGGGCGTGGAGATCCTGTCCCACGTGGTGCGGCCCTACTTTAACCGGACCTGGGAGCACTTCTGCTCGCACCGCCATACCCCCGCGAAGGGGCCGGCTGAATACGTGGCCGCGGTGCGCAAGTCCAACTGCATCTACTTCGCACACCCGGTGTTCACCCAGTACCACAACAACGCGCCGCTGTGGTGCAAGACGCTGGTCGCCAATGCGCTGAACATGCTGCTGCCCGACCCGGTGGTCAAGGCAAGCGGCCCCTCAACGGCGCAGTTCAGCCTCAATGCGCAAAACGACGAGAGCCGCCTTGTGCTTCACGCCCTGCATTACATCCCCGAGCGCCGCGGGCGGGATTTCGACATCATCGAGGATGTCATCCCGATCTACGACGTTCACGTCTCCGTGGCCATCGACAAGGAAGTCACCGCGGTCAATCTCGTGCCTCGCGTGGAGCAGTTGCAGTTCAAGCAGGCAGATGGCCGCGTGGAGTTCGTGATCCCGCGCATCAACGGACACGAGATGGTGGAGATCCGCTGGGCGTAGGACTGGTTGCTTCTCTAACCGGGAGACTGGCATCCGATCCCGAGGCGGACCCGGGATCGGTGCCTTTACCCGGTTCGCTTCCGTGGGACCGCGGGCGCTGGACGGCGCGCCCACCCCATTGCTGAGATCTGGGTTGAGGCCGCTCGCGGTGGGTCTCGGCGCACCGTCTCATGCGCTCGTAGGAGCGGGCGTGCCCGCGAAGCCTTTGTCATCCTTCCGTGGACGACAAGCGATCTGATGGTTTTTCCGTGCAGCCGGACCGTGTCGGGCTGCTCTGCGGCGGGATGGAGGCTCCGGTGATGCGCGATGCCTGGAGAACGTGGGTCAGGCAGTAGTCATAGCCGTAATGGCAAGGGAGATACCATCATGGCTGAACTCGTTCGCGAAAACATCGAGTGGGTCAATTTCCGCTGGGACCACGCGCCGGACACCACGCGCCGGCGGGTGCTGCTCATCGGGGACTCCATTGCCAACGGGTACCACGGAACGGTGAGCGCGCGGCTGGAGGGCTTCGCCAATGTTGACCTGATGGCTACCTCCAAGGCCATCAACGATCCGGCGATTCGGCGCGAGACACAGTACGCCACCGAGGACTACAGCCACGCACTCATCCACTTCAACAACGGGCTGCACGGTTGGCATTTGTCGGTGGATGAGTACGCGGCGGCACTCCGCGGTTACGTGAAGTTCCTGCGCGATCTGGCACCGGATGCGAAGCTGATCTGGGCCACATCCACGCCGATGACCGTGAACGGGCAGCCGGAGACGAACTGCCCGGAGATGAACCCGAAGGTGCTGGCGCGCAATGCCGCGGCGGCCCCGATCATGCAGGAGTTCGGGATCCCGGTGAATGACCTGTACAGTCTGGTGGTGGGGAAGGCGGAACTGCGGTCGGGGGATGCGGCGCATTTCAGCGCGGCCGGGCGGGAACTGCAGGGCAAGCAGGTAGCCGAAGTGATCCGCAAGGCCCTGGATTAGTAGGTCGGAATGGAGTGTGATGCAGGCCCCGGAGCAGTTCCCCCGGGGCCTGCAATGCTTCCTGGCAGGCGCTACAGGGAGTAGACGTCTTCCGCGGGCAGGATGCGGATGTTATTGGCGCCCAGCGTCTTTATCACGGTGGGAATCTCCTCTTCCGTCACCCGGAACACCACCACCGCATTGCCCTCGACTGTGGTAAAGAACGCATACATGTACTCCACGTTCACATTGCCCAGCAGGCTGATGACGCCCCCCAGGCCGCCCGGGACGTCGGGAATCTCCACTGCGAGCACGCTGGTCTCGCCCACGGAGAAGCCGCCGTCGCGAAGGCAGCGCACCGCGACTTCAGGCGTATCCACGATCATGCGCAGAATGCCGAAGTCTGAGGTGTCCGCGATGCACAAGGCGCGGATGTTCACGCCGTTTTCGCCCAGCGTCTGACACACCTCGGCGAGACGCCCCGACTTGTTCTCCAGGAACACAGACACCTGCTTGGTCAGCCGTTCGTTCACCGGACTCACTCCTCCTTGCGCAGGTCAATGACGCGCTTGGCCTTGCCTTCGCTGCGCGCGATGGTCTTGGGTTCCACCAGCTTGACTTCGACGCTGATCCCCAGGGTGGTGCGGATTGCATGGGCGATGCGCTTTTCGACTTCCTCCAGCCGCCGCACGGTGTCGGCGAAGATCTCGCCGGACACCTCGACCTGCACTTCCAGCACGTCGAGATGGCCTTCCCGCCGCACGATCAGCTGGTAGTGGGGCTCGGCTTCCTCAATGGAAAGCAGGGCATGCTCGATCTGGGACGGGAAGACGTTCACACCCCGGATAATGAGCATGTCGTCGGTGCGTCCCTGCAGCCGGCCGATGCGCGGGTGGGTCCGCCCGCAGGGGCAGATGTCCCGGTGCAAGCAGGAGATGTCACGGGTGCGGTAGCGGATGAGCGGCAGGCATGCCTTGGTGATGCACGTGATGACCAGTTCGCCATACTCGCCGTCCGGCAAAACCTCGCCGGTCTCCGGGTTGATGATCTCCGGCACGAAGTGGTCGTCGAAGACGTGCAGTGTGCCCTTGTTTGAGCACTCATTCGCAACGCCCGGGCCGATGATCTCGCTCAGGCCGTAGATGTCGTGCGCCGACAGCCCCAGCTTTTCCTCGACGGCAAGGCGCGAGGACTCACTCCACGGTTCGGCCCCGAAGATACCGCTCTTGAGCTTGAGATCGCCCGGCTGCAGGCCCATGTCCGCGGCGACATCCGCGACGGTCAACGCGTATGAGGGCGTGCAGGCGAGGATCGTGCTGCCAAGATCGCGCATCATCATGATCTGGCGCTCGGTGTTCCCGGAAGACATGGGGATCACCGTGCAGCCCATGCGCTCGCCGCCGTAGTGAAGCCCCAGGCCGCCGGTGAACAGCCCGTAACCGTAGGCAACCTGCAATGTGTCATGGGGTGTGCCGCCACTGCAGCCGATTGACCGGGCCATGCACTCTGCCCACAGGTTGATGTCCTCGGCAGTGTAGCCGACCACAGTGGGCTTGCCGGTAGTGCCACTGGAAGCGTGCACACGGACCACTTCACTCAGCGGCGACGCGAACAGGCCGTACGGATAGTTGTCGCGCAGGTCGTCCTTCACGGTGAAAGGCAGCAGGGACAGGTCGTCGATGGACTGGATGTCTTGGGGTTGGACGTCTACATCGCGAAAGGCCTGGCGGTAGAAGGGCACATTGGCGCTGAGTCGCGCCACGGTTTCCCGCAGGCGGTGGGCCTGAAGTTCCCGGCGCTGCTCCAGGTCCATACACTCGTGGTACGGGTCCCAGATCATCGGAACACCCCCAGAAGGGTAGTCAAATAAGGGACGAAAGCCACGTCCCGTATACGCGCCTTCTACCCAGCGCGGCCCGCCGCAACTCCTGCCTCGAAAGCCTGCAGGTTGACATCCAGCGCCTTCGCCTTCACCGTCCGGCGGATGGCGCCCTCCCATGCCTGGGCGTCAATCACCAGGGAACTGCTTGCCGCCCCGAGGAGCACGATGTTCGCGGCCCTGGGTTCGCCCAGGGAGCAGGCGATCTTGAACGCATCCACCACGCGCACGTTGCGCCCGGACGCCCGGAGCTGGTCCAGAATATCCGCGGGGTACTCGAAAGGCCCGCAGGTCACCGAACTGGGCACGATCACCCGGTCTTCGACCAGCACCAATGCGTCAGGCTTCGTGTTCGGAATCGCGCGCAGCGCTTCCAGAAGCTCGAAGCCCATCAGCACGTGGACTTCGCCGAAGGGGATCGTCGGCGAGAACACCAGGCCGTCGGGGCTGAAGCGCACGTGGCTCTCCACGCTTCCGCCGCGCTGGCTCATGCCGTGGATCTCGCTCTTTTTCACCTGGAAGCCGGAGAGCATCGCGGCTTCGGCGAGAACCCGCGAGGCCGTGATGATGCCCTGCCCGCCTACTCCGGAAAGGAGGATGTTGGTTGTCATTGTAGTTTTCCCTCCAGCCCGGGCATTGCGGGCAGCGATCTGTCAAGACGGCAATGGGCGAACACCTCGGGGTTCCACCCCAAACCCCGCTGGGGCCGTGGGCCCCAGACCCCGTTCCTGCTATGCATGCGCCTGCAGCGGCAACCCGCGTTCTGCTCTCACTTCACGGCACAACGCGATGGCTTCCCGAATGTTGGCCAGGGCGAGGTCGCGCGTCTCTCCCTGGCTGATGCATCCGGGGATGCTGGGACACTCCGCGATCCAGACACCATCCTCATCACGGTCCAGCGTCACGCTAGACCTCACAGGCTCCACCCTCCATTTCGCTGATCGCGTTCACCGGGCACACCTGTGCGCACAGGTTGCAGCCGGTGCAGAGCACCGGGTCGATGCGCGGCTGGGGCTTGCGCGGGTCGTCGGTGGCTTCGGTGGAGATCGCCGGGCAGCCGATGCGCACGCAGACCTGGCAGCGGATGCATTTGTCCTCGTCAATGACCCGCGGGAAGGCGTCGGGCCGGGCCTTCAAGATGCACGGGCACTGTGCCACGATCACCCAGGCTTCTGGCGACTCCAGGGCCTGCTTCAATGTGCTCTCGACCTGCTCGAGATTACGCGGGTCGACAGTGACTACGTTCGGGATGCCCGCGGCCCTGCAGATGCCTGGGATGTCCAGCAGACGCCCGGGCCTGCCGCTCAGGGTCACGCCGGTGCCGGGATGCTCCTGGCCGCCAGTCATGGCGGTGGTAGCATTGTCCAGGATCATCACCACCGACGAACCCCCATTGTACGCGATGTTGACCAGACCGGTGATGCCAGAATGCACGAAAGTCGAGTCGCCGATGACCGCCACGGTCTTGCCCTTCTCGCCGCAGGCCATCTCGATCCCGTGGGCTTCGCCGATGCCGGCGCCCATGCACAGGCAGGTGTCCAGCGCCGACAGGGGCGGCAATGTGCCCAGGGTGTAACAGCCGATGTCGCCGGTGACGAAAGCCTTCAGCTTGCGCAGGGTGATGAACACGCCGCGGTGCGGGCAGCCGGCGCAGAGAACAGGCGGACGCGGCGGCAGATCGCTTGCAGCCGGCGCGACGTCTTCGCCGCGCAGACCCGCCGCTACACGCTCGGGGCTTAGTTCGCCGAGCTGCAGGCTCTCGGGAAGCTCCTCGACGGCGATTCCCAGTGCGAGAATCTGATCCCGCAGATACGGGTCCAGTTCCTCCACCACGTAAAGCTTCTCCACCGAGGCCGCGAACTGCCTGATCTTCCCCGGCGGCAGCGGCCAGGTCATCCCGAGTTTCAGGAAGGACGCGTCCGGCGCGGCCTCCCGGGCATACTGGTAGGCCACGCTGGAGGCAATGATGCCGATCTCCGGGCTGCCGGGCTCAATGCAGTTGATCTCGGTCTCCTCGGCGAAAGCGGTCAGCTTTGCGGTGCGTTCCTGCATGAAGGCCCTGCGGGCCCGGGCGTATGCGGGGATCATCACGTACTTGCGGGCGTCGCGCACGGGACCGCATTCGCGGGCAGGAACGGTGCGTTCGCCGAGTTCCACGAGACCCTCGCTGTGGGCAACGCGGGTAAGCGTGCGGACCATCACCGGGGTGTCGAACTGCTCGCTGATCTCGAAGGCAAGACGGGTGAAGTCTTTCGCCTCCTGGCTGTCGGAGGGCTCAAGCATGGGGACCTTCGCGGCCCGGGCGAAATGCCGGTTGTCCTGTTCGTTCTGGCTGCTGTGCATTGCCGGGTCGTCAGCATCCAGCAGCACAAGTCCGCCGTTCACCCCCACGTATGAGAGAGTGAAGAACGGGTCAGCGGCCACGTTCAGGCCCACATGCTTCATGGTGACAATGCAGCGCGCACCTGCGAGAGACGCGCCCGCGGCGGCTTCGAGGGCGCACTTCTCATTGGGCGCCCACTCGGTGTAGCAGTCGCCCAGTGCGTTGAGGGCAGGGAGAATCTCGGAGGACGGCGTCCCGGGATAGCCCGAGCCGAAGGTTGCCCCGGCTTCCCAGGCCCCGCGCGCCACCGCTTCGTTTCCCGACAGGATCATCTTCTCGCTCATCAATTCGTTCCCTCGGTAACGGTGGCGCGGTTGTCCACCAGGCGCACCGCCTTGCCTTCACTGGTCGGCAGGCTGTTTGGCTGGTGCAGTTCTACGCGGGGCGTCACGAATGTATCGCTGCGCACCTCGTGTACGATTCGCTGACGGATGGCCTCCAACTTGCGGACGTCGTCGAAGAAGACGTCCTTCGAAAGCTCCACAGCGATGGTCATTTCGTCCAGGTCGTCCACGGTATCCAGAGTGATGAGGTAGTTGGAGCCCACCTCTTCCACGTCCATAAGCACGCGCTCCACCTGGATGGGGTAGATATTGCACCCCTTGACGATGAACATGTCGTCGGAGCGGCCCACGATGCGCCCGATGCGGCGGTGTTCCCGGCCGCACGCGCAGGGCTCATCCACGAGGCGGGTGATATCCCGGGTGCGGTAGCGCAGGAGCGGGTTCGCCTGGCGGTTGAGGGTAGTCAGGACAAGCTCGCCCTCTTCGCCGGGCGCCACTGGCTCAAGGGTCTGGGGGTCGATGATCTCGGCCAGGTAGTGGTCCTCGCGCAGGTGCAGGCCGTCCTGCTCCTGGCACTCCATGGCTACGCCGGGGCCGCACATCTCCGAAAGCCCATAGCAGTTGTAGACCTTGCAGCCCAGGGCCTCTTCGATGCGCCGGCGCATGTTCTCGGTGTGGGGTTCGGCCCCGAGTACCGCGACCCTGATCTTCAGATCGTTGGCCGGGTCGATGCCGTTCTCCTGGCAGTAATGCACCACACGCATGGCGTAACTGGGCAGAATGTGGACCACGGTGGTGTCGAACTGCTGCATGAGGTGGACCTGGCGCTGGGTATTGCCCGAGCTTGCCGGGATGGTCATGCAGCCCACCAGTTCAGCCGCGTAATGCAGACCAAGGCCCCCGGTGAACAGCCCATAGCCCATCATGTTCTGGAATACGTCTTCGGGGGTGACGCCCATCCCGATAAGCCCGCGGGCCACGCATTCGCTCCACCACCGCACATCCTGGGCGGTGTGGTAGATCGCCGTCGCGACCCCGGTGGTTCCCGACGAGTAGTGCATGCGCACCACCTGGGACCGTGGGACCGCCAAGAAACCGTAAGGCATGTTCGCCCGCAGGTCTTCTTTCGTGGTGAAAGGCAGCCGGCGGATGTCGTCCAGGGTTTTCATGTCGCCCGGGGAGATGCCGGACAGCGCCTGGGCGTAATGGGGCGCACGCTTGGCGCGTTCGATCGCTCCCCTTAGCGAGGACAACTGCGCCTGGTCGATCTGGCTGCGAGTCAGGAAATCTGACTGGTAGTAATCTGCCATGAAAAATACGCCGGGGCCGCTTTCATAAGCCCCGACTGTCTCACCTGCCTCTTGGGGGCAAGGATAGCGGCACCCCGCGCCGGGAGTCAAGCGTAACCGGGCGAAGGGCAGGATGCTCCCATCTTCACGGCGAACCCGGTGGCATGGACCATCCGCACTGCAAGCGCCTGGGGCAGTACTTCACCTCGCCCACGGTCGTCGATTTTGCCCTGGATCTCCTGGAGTGGCTCAGCGCGGACCAGGATGCCGGCACGCGCCGGGTAATCGACCCTGCCTGCGGTGACGGCGCCTTCCTGCGCGGAGCGCTGGAACGAGGTCTCGCGCTGCCCGCGAATGTGTGGGGAGTTGACCGCGATCCGGAGTTGGGGGAAGTCTGGCGAGATTCCGGCCTGCTCAGAGACGAGGGACCGCGACTTCACTGTGCGGATGGGTTGCTTTGGCCGGCAGAGGCGATCGACGGCAGCTTCGACTGGGTGGCGGGGAACCCCCCGTATGCGGGGGAAGGACTGAAGCAGGCGGATACCCAGGCCTTGCGGCAAATTGCGAGCCGCTACCAACTGCCGGCGCTGCGCTCGGGCAGGTTGATCTCGACCCCGGAAGACTGCCGGCGGATGCCGGTGGAGGTCTTGTTTCTGGAGCGCTTCATCCAGCTCTGCGCGCCGGGAGGGCTCGTCGCGGTGGTTCTCCCAGTCGGCCTGTTCGCAAATGCGCGCTGGCGGTTCGTTCGGGACTGGCTCCTTGGGCGGTTCACGGTGGAAGGGGTGATTGGCCTGCCACGTTCCGCCTTCAGGCATGCCGGGATCACCGCCCACACCTGTCTGGCGGTGTTACGCAAATGCCCGCCGGAAAGGGGCCATGAAGTGTTCCTGGCGGATGCGGATGCGATTGGGCCGGGCGACGGGCGGAATGACCTGCCGGAGCTTTTCGCCGCGTGGCAGCGGAGGCGTGAGCTTTCAGATTGCGGGCGTCCCTGGGCCGGCGCGCGGCGCGATATCGACGATCCAGACCGTGATCAATAGGGGGTCTCGGTGCGGGTCCAGCGAGTGAACAGCAGCGTCTCCGCGTCGCTGGACCAACTCGGGTGGCCGTCCGCCTGGGTCGTCGTGGGCTTCAGGGCGTCGAGTTTGCTGTTGCCCTTGGGGGTCATGAGCCAGATCACGGGGTTGCTGGTGCCGATCTCCCGGGCATAGGCGACCTGGTCATTCTCGGACCAGGTGAACCCACTGTGGGGCCAGGCGTTGACGGAGGCCTGGCGCTTGGAGCCGCCGGTGGAAGACATGAACCACATGGTTCCGCCGTTCACGCTGCTGAAATACACGACAGAATCGGCGTCTGCCGACCACGCGGGGTGGGTGTTGTTCTCGCTGTCGTTGGTCAGTGCGGTGACCGCGGGGTACGTGGGCGTTTCGACCTGATTCTGCGCGGTCTCGGCGGCTGGCGGGTCGGGAACTTCGAGGGCGTAGATGTCGAAGTCTCCGTCGCGGTTGCTGCTGAACAGAAGGGTCTTGCCGCCAGGCTCCCAGGCAGGCTCCCAGTCCTTCGCGGCGTTATCCGTGAGCCGCTGGACCTCGGTGCCGTCGGCGTTCATCACGTACAGTTCGGGATTGCCGTCCCTGTCGGAAACGAAAGCGATGCGGGTGCCATCGGGCGACCAAGTGGGCTCCCAGTCGTTGGCCGGGTTCGTGCCCACGCGGGTCTCGTTCTCTCCGTCCGCGTCCATCACGTAGATGTGGGTATTCCCGTCGCGGTTGGATGTGAACGCGATCTTCGCATCGTCCGGCGAGAAAACCGCTCCGTAGTCCTCGGCGGCATTGTCGGTGAGCCGCGTAACCTGGCCGGAATCGATGGTAAGGGCGTAGATGTCGGCGCCCGTGAGGTTGATGGTGAAGATCTTGTCATCGCTGCCCCCGCATCCGGCGAGGGTCACCACCGCTGCCACGAGCCCGATCAGCGCCAGTTGTCGCATGGCTTTCGTCTCCCCGCGTTGTCTTCGTCAAGGGCTGCGAACCGGGGCGTGAGCCCGCCGGGCAGCAGAACGGCTGAAACGGGGCAGCCGGTTCACGACTGCCCCGGATGCATCGCGTTCGCACAGCTACCTGATCGTGACGGCCTTACCAGTCTCGGCGGACTTGTAGGCGGCGTCCAGGATCTTCATGATCCGCAGGCCATCGGTGGCAGGCGAGATCATCTCCACGGAATCATCCAGCAGGCAGTCCACGAAGTGCTTGACCGCGCTGTGCCGGCCCATTGCGGGGTCGGGTTCCACGATGAGGTCGCGGTTCACGGGCGCGCCGTGCTCCTGGGTGAACAGTTCCAGGGTGTCGATGGCCGTGTCGTCGTCGCCGTCGAAGCCGAAGACGCGCTCCAGGCTGGCGCCGGCCTTGTCGCCCATGAGGGTGGAGTACACCCACTCCCGCTTGCAGCGCGAGGCCCAGGAGGCTTCGAGGGCGATGGTTTGGCCGCCCTTGAACTTGATCATCGCAACAGCCATGTCTTCCACGTCGAACTTGCCCTTCTTGTTAGGCGTGCCCCAGGGGCCCAGGGCTTCCATCTTCGGACCGAACACCGAGTAGGTGGAGGCGAGCACGGTCTCGGGCTCCGGATTGCCCATGAGCCACATGGTGAGGTCCAGCATGTGCACGGCGAGGTCGATGAGCGGGCCGCCGCCGGCCATTTCCTTGCTGGTGAACCAGCCGCCCCAGCCGGGGATGCCATTGCGCCGAATCCAGCCGCAGCGGGCGAAGTACAGGTTGCCCATCTCGCCAGCGTCGGCGTACTGCTTGAGCAGCATGGCTTCGGGCCGGTAGCGGTTGTTGAACTGAATCATGAACTTCTTGCCGGCGGCAGCGGCCGCATCCACCATCTTCTGGCCCTC
>JAGPGE010000013.1 GCA_018056145.1 Armatimonadota bacterium | reverse complement strand
CAGCGTGATCTCGGCCAGCGCGCTACCAATGGGCGCCTGGCCGACGAATTCCGCTTCGTTCCACGCGTAGAACGCGTTGGCGGCGATAATCGCCCCCGCCCGTTCGCAATGCTGGTACCGGTCATTGCGTCTCACGGACCGGCCCAGCACATCCACGTTGTTGATGTCTCCCGATGCTCCGTTGGACAGGGCCGCGACGAAGCTCTCCCCACGCAGCCGCTGGACCATGGTTGAGAAGAACCCGAAGTAGTCAGCCGAGAAGGACGTGAAGTCGTCGGGGATGCCCACGTAATGCAGGGAGTAGTTGCCCAGCAGGCCCAGTGTCCGGCCATCCGGGCGATGCAGAGCCAGAACGCCCACCTCGGGGTCAATCGGTCCAGCCGGCTCGACGACATCGGGATTGCCCACACCCGGATTGGTCTGCACCGATCCGTCCGCCATGCGGTACCGCCGGTTGAACACCAGCCGATCCTCTGTGGCGCTCGCCCATCCCACTTCCGCAGGTTCCCTGGCCTGCCAGGCGATGCGCACACCGTCGGCGATACGTCCCCAGAGCCAATCCGTGTACGGGTCATCGCCGGTCTCCGGGCCGGTATGTGTGTGGGTGCAGGCGATCATCACCTGCTCCGGCTGCAGGCCGGTAGTCTCGGCAATGCGGGCCTTGGCCTGGTCGAGATACAGGCGGCTGATGCCGATCACATCACAGACGGCGATTGCGATCGCGGCGCCGGCATCCTCCAGCGCGAAGCTGCGCACGTGCAGCGGATCATGGACGCTGCTGGCCGTGCGTTCGTCGAAGTAGCCGCGCATCCGAGTTCCCAGAGGGGGCGTGATGTCCAGACAGGAGACTCCAGCCGTGAGCATGAGCGCACCTCGTTGCGACGGAGTGGGGCAGCGTCACTGCGGTGCTGTTCCCCTCTGCAGGCGCGGGGACCTTGCGGGAACCGCGCCGAGCTCTATCAAGCCTCGCAGGGAGGTCGAGGGTACCACCAGCGGGGAAGAGTCGCCGTGGACCCGCTCCCGACGTCGGGTGCACAGGCAGTTCACATGAAGGCCGTGCGGATCACGATGAGCGCATCCCATTACAGAACCGAGGCAGACGCGGAATGAGCAACCAGATCCGAATCGGTTGGGCCCAGCGAGACATCACACCACAGGGGCCGGTATCCCTGCACGGGCAGTTCAACCTGCGCATCTCCACGTGGGTACACGATCCACTCACCCTGACGGCCCTCGTGCTGCAGAGCGGAGACGACCATGCCGCACTCGTCTCGGTGGACGCGTGTTCTGTGTCTGCCGATGTGCTTTCGAATGTGCGGGCGGCGCTTGCCGAGCGTATTCCTGAACTCGATCCGCGCGCCATCATCATCGGCGCGACACACACGCATACTGGACCGTTCAACGGAACCGGCGGCTGGCAGCAGGATGCCGATTACCTGGATGCAATCAGGGCCCGCTATCCTGAATACGTGACTGTGGCGGAGTACACCGGGATGCTCACCGAGGCGCTGGTGGATGCAGTTTGCGAGGCGTGGGAGCGGCGCTCGGCGGGGTACATAGGCTGGGGCTACGCGCACGCGGTGGTGGGCGAGAACCGCCGTGTGCGGTACTTCGACGACAGCGCGAAGATGTACGGCAGCACCAGCGTGCCGGAGTTCTCGCACATTGAGGGCCACGTGGATCACGGCGTGAACCTGCTGTTCACGTATGACGCCGCCAGGAATCTGACGGGAGTGCTGGTCAATCTCGCCTGCCCATCACAGACCAGCGAGAGCGGGCAGGATTTTGTTTCGGCTGACTACTGGCACGATACTCGCGAGGAGTTGCGCCGGCGGCTCGGCGCCGGCCTGTTCGTGCTGCCCCAGTGTTCGGCCGCAGGCGACCAGAGCCCGCACCGGCTGATCGCAAAGCGAGCCGAAGATCGCATGCTGCAGCTCAAGTACGGCGGCGGAGTTGGCCGTCCCCTCAACGCCGCCCTTCGCACCGAGATCGCCGGCCGCATCGCGGACGCGACCGAAGCGACCGAAACCGTTATCCGCGGGGATCTGCGTGACGAGACGGTTCTCAAGCATGAGAACCGCACCCTCGACCTGGACCACTGGAACGTCACGGCGGCGGAGCATGCGGACCTGAAGCGGGACATCGCCGAAGCCGAAAAGCAGCTATCCGAACTGGGTGATGCCGATCGCCTGGGCAGCCAGTACACGTCTCTGCGCTCGAGAATCGCCTGGTGCCAGCGCGCGGTGGACCGCTACGAGAACCCGCCGGCCAGTGTGCCCACCGAGGTCAATGTGCTGCGCGTGGGCGACATCGCATTCGTGACAGCGCCCTTCGAGTACTACCTGGACTTCGGCGACCGCATCAAAGGGCGCTCACCGGCGCTGCAGACCTTCGTGGTGCAACTGGTGGTCGGTGGTCCGTACCTGGCAACCGCGAGAGCAGCCCAGGGCCTGAGCTATGGTGCGGTGCCAGCAAGCTGCGAGGTGTCTCCCGCGGGTGGTCAGCAGCTTGTGGACGAGGCCGTGGGAATCCTGGACACCATGTTCGCGGCGGAGTAGACAGCGCGTGGACGAGGGTTCTGTTTGGCACTCGGACTCGTTCCCACTACCATCGCCCGACCTGAACCGCCAAGGGAGTGTGGCCCCCCTGCCTGTTTCGCTCGATGCCCACGACTACCGGCTTGCGCGTTGGATCTTCGCTGCCTTCCTGTGTCTGTACGTTACGACGGGGCACTTCCTGCTCGACGTCACCGACTGGGAGATCACCTTCGAGAACATGGAGGGTATCCTCCGGGGCGAACTGCATCTCGACACGGAAATGATGCCGGATTTTGGAGGGATGAGCTACGGCGTTGACGGCAGAGTCTACTCTCCGTTCGGGATCGCGCAGCCCATTCTGGCAATGCCCTTCTACCTCGCGGGGTTGGCCGTGGCGAAGGTCGTCCCTCAGCTCCCTGAGCGGATCGTGACGCGCACCGCTGTGATGTTCTTCAACCTCGTGCTGGGAGCGCTGGCGTGCGCGGTCCTGTACCTGATACTCCGATCGCTGGGCCTGCGCCCCACGGCCGGGTACGCGGGCGTGCTGCTCTATGGCATCGCGAGCCCTGCCTGGCCTTACGCGCGCACTTTTTATGCCAACCCGCTGGCGGGGTTCCTGCTCCTGCTGATCGTCTGGTACCTGTACAGGGCGCGTTGGGAGGGTAACCTCCAGGCGGCGCTGTGGGCCGGGGTTCTTGCGGGGCTGAGCCTGCTGGTCCGGCACCAACTTACGATCGTGGCAGCCCTGGGCGGCCTGGTACTTCTTATCCCTCGCGAGAACAATCGAGCTGCGTGGGTCGCGGCTCTCCGTCTTGTGGCCGCCTACGCGCCGGCGGCGGTTCTGGCGATGGTTCTCTGGGGATGGCACAACGACATCCGCTATGGCAGCTGGATGCGGATGGCGGGGTCGGACTGGCAGCGCATCGGGGATACCCCGCTCTGGCGAGGTCTCGCCACGCTCCTCATCAGTCCGGGCAAAGGTCTCGTGTGATATGCGCCCATTGTTCTGCTGGTGCCCCTCGGGTTCACCTTGCTGTGGCGCAGGCACCGGGGCTTCGCCGCATGTTCGCTGGTGATGATCGCGGCGCTATTGCTGCTCTACTCCAGCATCACCGTGCCGGGCGGGCACTGGTGTTGGGGCCCGCGGTTCATGGTGGACATTCTTGCGCTCCTGGGGGTTGCCGTCGCCGTGGCCTTCGATCGCGGGGGAACTGGACCCGTGCGACAAGAGTGGCGGTGGGCGTGCTCATCGGGGTCAGCGTCGCGGTGCAGCTTCTGGGCTGCTCGGTGAACGTGATGCACACCTACCGGCGCATCAACGACACCGGCGCCTCCCCGCAGCACCATGAGTTCGAATGGCGCTATTCCCCGCTGGTGAATGCCGCCATCGCGCTGGGCACTGAAATGCGCTGGACGCCACTGGATCTGTCCATCTTGAGGTCTGGCAGCCCTCCAAAGGACTTTCGCCGCGACCTGCGCAGAACCCTGGATTACTGGCCCGCGCTGGCATGGCGCGTCGGGGTTCCGTGGCCCATCTTGCTGCTCTTCCCCATCCAGTTGCTGGTGACGGGCCTGACCTTCAGACACGCTGGACGGGCAGTGCGCACTGGGCAGGCCACTCCTCCCGCTCAGGAAGCGATGGGGTAGCCCCCATGCCGCCGCACCGCGCCGTGGAACGCCAGCACGCTCGTGCAGGCTTCTGGACCGTGTGATGTCATCCGGGAGGGACGATCATGGACTGGAGAACTGGCGCGATCATCCAGCTGGTGGCGCTGGCTGTTGGAGCGGATGCGGCTGCGTTCTACGTGGCGCTGAACGGCGACGACGCAAACCCCGGAACCGCGGACCGGCCATTTGCCAGCCTGCAGAAGGCGCGGGATGCGGTGCGCGACCTGCGAGCGAACGGGGGAGAGTTGACCGAACCCGTGGTGATCCTGCCCCGCGGCGGCGAGTACAACGTAACACAGACACTTGAGCTCACGCGGGATGACTCCGGCGCCAAAGCCACGCCCCGGTTCATCTTCAGGATGCCCGGGTTATGCTTCAGCAGGTCATGTATCCACCACACGCCATTGTGCATGATGGCCGTGGAGATCTCTTCGTGTTCCGGGGGCGGCAGCGCGTTGCGGACCCAGTCGTAGGCCAGACCCGCGGCGTATTTGATGGCCCCTTCCGTGAAGGTGTTGCCATGCCCGCCCCAGCCCTGTGGGAAGCGCGCGAAGGCGCCGTCGCACCACTTCTCTGTGCGCGCCAAGGTGAGCAGGGCCCGGCATGTCCAGTCGGCATGGCGCTTCTCCCCGCTGAGGACGTATGCAAGGCCGCACGTCTGCGCGGCGCCCGACAGCGGGAAGAGCTTTGCATTGCTCCGGACGCCCACCCAGTTGCATTCGAAGCCATATTCGCCCGCGTACTGCTCGGGATCGACCGCCAGGTTTCTGTCCGCCGCCGCGAGGGTGCTGTCGTAGAGTCCCTTCGCGGCGCCTTCCCGGAAGAGACGGCGAACGTTATCCAGGTTCTCCGGGCCGAAGTACACGCCACCGGCGAGGCGGGTTTTCTCCAGGCTCCCGGTGAGTGCGACGGGCTCCACTTTGCGCGTTCCCGCGGGGGGAGAACCTAGTGGCGCGCCAGGCCTGCGGAGCAGGAGCCAGTGGAGATTGCACTTGATCTGCCGGCCCGCGGAGCCACCGATTTCCGCCGGCGGTTCGCTGATGTCTATGGTCAATGCATCCAGCCGCCTGCCACCGCGCGGCATTGGCAACTGCAATTCCTGGAAGGCCCCCGTGCCCTTGACGTAGCGCGCCAGCGTGGACCACTGGTCATCCACCTGCGGGTAAACGCTGAGCCAGCCCTCGGTGTCATTGCTGGCGCGCAGTTCGAGGGTATCGTAGCCCGTGTGATCGGTGCCGAACTCGCGCGTGTAGGCGACCACGTCCCGTTTTGCGGGGTCCTCGACCACCCACGGGTATGACCAACACCGGTAACGGTCCCTGCCGTAGCTTCCAGCCGGACGCTGCGCGGTCTCGTCGGTGGGCTTCCAGAAGGCCATCTGGTGCGCGCTGAAGTAGGGCCAGTCGATGAGCGTCTCTTGGTCATTCAGACGTATTTGAGGGTAGTCCGTGGACTGCTCCAGCCCGGCGAAAACCAGTTCGCTGGGTGCATACCCGGGTTCGATCTCCTCGATCACAACCCCCTGCGCCTCGTGCCATGGCGACGAGTCTCTCGGGGGCGCCGTAATGAGTTCGGGGTAAAGCTCCATGCGGTTCCAGCCCTTCCAGTCTACCCTCACCCGCACCCAGATGGGGTCCTGGCCGGGCACGGGAAAGCTCATGCGGATGCGGGCGACGGTGGCTAGGGGTGAGTAGACCCACAGGCGCAGGGAACGATACCGCGCCAGGTCCGCCCGCAGGTCGTCGCGCTTGAGCGGCCCCTGATCCGTCTGCCAGCGCAGCGCGGCGGCGCCTTCCTTGACCCGTGCGGTCTCGGCCTGAGCCGGGCCCCACTGGTCCTGGTTGGCGTCCATGTTGTCCAGCACAGCGGTCTCGGCAGTCGCGGGGAGCGCGGCTGCCATCATGAGGGCGAGAAGGAGGGGAGAGGTCGCGCGCAACGTGGGCCACCACCTGTCGCGGGATCCTAGAGACAGATCTCCCGGCACACCGAAGAGCACCTGCGGGGCAATGCACCCGGCGGACCGGCCCACACCTGCAATCAGAAAGAGGCGGCCCAGCGCCTGGCGGGGAATGTGCCGCCAGCTGTCTCAGCGCCGAGACCGGTCGGCCTCTCCCGTTTCGTGCCGGACTGCAGGCGCATGCACCCATCGGAGGACTGTCCGGTGAGTACCAACGCTCTCATTGCCATCCTGTTCAACCTGTCTCTTGCACTCGCGACAGCCCAGACCGTCACGGTGCTGGATGAAGCACGCTCCCTCTCGCCTGAGACCCTCAAATGGCAGGTCGAAGTCCCGCCCTTTAGCGTGGAGCACCAGGTGCGCCTGTCGCTGGAAGCGCACATAGACTGGCCGCGACTATCGGGGTCGAATCCGTGGATCACCGTGCGGGTCAACGGGAATCTGCTGGGTAGGGATGACCTGCTCAACAAGACCGACGCGTTCTCCCTGCGCAACGGGGTGGACCTGACCTGGTCATCCAGCGGGGGGCGCTGGCGGGTGCTCTACTCGCCCGACTTCGAGGCCGCGCTCAAGGATCCACAGACGCCCTACGGGGTGGAGGAGAAGGACGAGCCGTACCGGTTCGTCTGGGACATCACGCGCCACGTCCGGCCGGGCGCCAACGAGGTGCGCCTGGACCACCTCAAGGTGCTCCAGGACCCGGACACCCTCGTGCTTCGCAATGTTAGGATCGAGGTGGGCAAGGCCATCAGCCCGCCCACGAGCGACACGGTAGAGCCCGCACCAACGGGCCCGCTACCCACCATCACAGCCGGAGGGCGCGAAGAGGTACCCATGACCGTGGACGCCCGCGACGCCACCATCGTCCTGCGGGTGGGCGAACGCGTGATCACCGTGCGCACCCGCATGAGCCTGCCCGGGGGCAAGTGGCGCGAATCCGAGGCCGAGGGACCGCTTCGTTGGTCCGCGGGTCCATGCCAGGTTTCCCGGGAGGTCACCGTCAACGCCGACCACGTGCACGTGGCCGACACGCTGAGCAACCCCACCGATCAGCTCATCGGCGTGATGTTCGAGCACACCATCGAGACGCCGGAGGCGCCCGATGAGGTCTATCTTGCGGGTCGCAAGACCTTCGCCGACTCCGGGAACGCCTGGGAAGCGGCACACCCCAGCGTCTTTGCCCAGTTCCACGATTTCGGCGTCGGCATGGTGGCCGAGGACGATGTCTTCCGGGTTCACGCGCGCAGCCTGCACTCCCCGGAGAGCTTCGGTCTCGCGGAGGATCGACTGGGGATCGCTCCGGGAAGTAGCGTCACGCTGGAGTGGTCGATCTACCCCGGCCCGAAGGGTGACTACTGGTCCTTCGTGAACGCCGTGCGCCGCAATTGGGGCGTGAACTACACCGTACCGGGCGCCTTCGTTTTCGGTGGCCACCTGCCCGCGGGGCTTACCGGCGAGCAGTACGCGAAATGGATGCATGACCGGGGCCTCAAGTACGTCTGCGGTGGCATCGCCAAGTACGCCAACGGCCTGTATGCCCACGGCACGGGCATCCTGTTCGCGCCAGAGTTCGTGGCGCGCGAACGCGAATGGACCACGAAGATGGCGGCTGCCGACCCCGAACTGGTCCCGATCCAGTACTTCCACGCGCAGTGCTGCACGGAACCCGATGCCCGCACGAAGTACGCAGATTCCCGCCTCCTCAACAGCAAGGGCGAGCAGATCAACTACCCGCACGCCCAGGAACTGCCGCTGTTCGTTCCCACTGACAGCAACAGCTACGGGAAGGCCATCTGGGGATATGTGAACACGCTCATTGACGACATCGGCGCGAAGGGGATCTACTGGGACGAGATGAGCTACAGCGTGCAGACCGTGGCCCCCGGGCTTCCATGGGACGGCCACACGGTGAGTATCGACCGCCGCACCCACGAGGTCGAATGCACCCTCACCAGCATCCCGTTGGCCATGCAGTCGCTCAGCCTGAAGATCGTGGACTACATCCGCGGCAAGGGGCTGTTCATGATGGCCAACACCCAGGCCCACACCCGCACCATGATGCGCAAGCAGATCGTGCGGTTCGTGGAGACCAACTCCTACTCGGCCATGTCCGACACGCATCTCGGCTGCCCCCTGGGCCTTGGCAACCACAGCGTCGAGGAGACCCACGCCGAGAGCGCCACCCACGTGCGCGAACTGCTCAAGCGCGGCGGCCTGTACTACGGGCATTACTACGACCGCGACCCCGCACCCTGGAACTTCACTTCGGTCATGTTTCCGATAACCCCCACCCGGATCGGCCCGGGCTTTGTGCTGGGCGAAGAGCGGATTCACACCGCCGTCTCGGGCAGGTTCGGCTTCCCGGACGGTGCGCCGGCAAACGTCTACGTCGTCAACGCGAACGGGGAGCGGGTCACGCAGGGGATGGTGCAGGAGCTCGTAGAAGCGGGCAGGCACCTGTACGAATTGCGCATGCCCGGCGACCATTTCGCGATCCTGGTGCGTCAAAGCTGACGGCGTCCCCGCGCTCGCTACTCTCGCGCGCTATATGGCCCACAGCCTTACTTGAAAAGCCCCGGATTCGGCGTCACCGCGATCAGGTCAAGGTACAGACTTTCGCGCGGGGCGATCTTGAGCACGTGCTCCCCTGCGGTCAGCTTGAAAGGCTGCAGGCAAGTGAGGCGCTGTGCACGGTTGTGTGCCACCATGGACCAGGCCCAAGAGATGTCACTGTACAGGGTCGCCTCATCCATCTCTCCATCGTCGATGCTGAACCGGAGCGCGTCATGGGCGGCCTCGGGCTCATCGGATCGCACGCGCATCAGAACGATGTAGCTGCCGTCGGCAGGTACGCTGAAGCGGTACTCCGACGGCTCCCTGTCCGGGGAACCCGCCACTACGACGCACTTCGATCCGGAAGCGGTGGCGTCGTCGATGACCTCATACGCCGAGCCGCCCGAGGGCTCCTCGCCCTCCAGGTAAGCCACGAACTCGCCTTCACTGTCCGGCTTGACGGGTGGCGCGAAGTCGGTCTTCGCGTACACCGTGACCGGGCAAGAGAGACCGTTCGCGAGCCTGATGAGGAACGCTCCCCGGTAGACCTTCCGCGTCTGCATCCTGTCCGGGATGACGGTCAAGGTGAACTCCACCGTCTGACCGGACTGCAGGACGCCCTGTTCCGGTGTCACTGCGAACCAGTCGAAGGCGTCATTCTTCGCGATGCGGTAGGGGCTGGAGAAGCCCTGCCCTTCCACTGCGGCCACGATGGTCTTCGCGCTTCCCGACCGCACCTCGTCCGGGGAGAAGCCGAGTTGGTACCGGTCGAGCCGCACGGGGATCGGCCGCTCGGGCAGTATCGCACCGGACCCGAAAGCGATTGCGCCCATGTCTACCCCTCCGTTCGCCGATGGCGCGAAGTTGGGGATTTCCGTGCCGCTGCCCACGGCCTTCGATGTGGCTACCGGCTCATACAGGCCCGCACCGGCATCCGTGAAGCCGGGCTCGCCGTGGATGCTGTTGGGATCACGCACATCCTCCTCGGTGGACAGCAGGTTGTAGTCGACTTCCGACTGGGGCGAGCGCTTGCGGCCGCTGACGGCAGACCTTCCGGCGAAGATGTTGTTCTTCGCCACAATGCGCAGATTGCCGGGCAGGTTGAGGTCCCCCGAATCACCGTGGCAGGTGTTGTTGAAGATGAACGAGACGGCGCTGCGGCCGTTGGCGTGGGAGGAGGTCTTGATCGTCTGTCCGCCCACCCCGCGTTCGTCGCCCATGTTCACCAACAGGTTGCCGAACACGTACGACGGACTCGACATGCATCCCTGGATGCTGACGCCGCACAGGCAGCCCTCGAACTTGTTGCGGGAGACCCGGACGTTGGTCTGCCCGCCGTCTATCTCCAGGGCGTCGTCATTGGCGAAGCACATGAAGTTCCCATAGATGTCGGCGTCCCGGTTGAAACCCCCGTTCCGGTCGAAATTGCCCGCTCCCTCGATCGCATCGTTCCACCGGTGCGGGTCGCTGCCGATGAAGTCGTTGTAGCGCACCACCGTGGATTGGGGCTTGTCGATACCCACCGCTTGCGGGCCCGCGGGGTGAGAGCAGTACCATGGATTGGCGGTGTTCACCGGGTCGTGGATGTAGCAGCGCTCCACCACCGTGCCGAGGCTCTTGCGCACGAGGATTGCGCTGTCCCAGTTGATTGCCTCGCCGGTATCGGTGTAGTACTTCCCGTCCAGATCGAACCGCTGCACACCGATCCTGCCCCAGCCGGCGATGTCACAGTTTGCGATGCGGACGTGCTCGCACCTGTCGACCGCGATGGCCTCTTTCAGCCCGCCGCGCAGAGTCAGCCCGTCGAGGATGACATGCTTCGCCCTCCTGAGCTCAATCAGCGGGCCTTGCCGGTCATTGCGCAGCACGAAGCCCTCGCGCGCGGTGTACCGGATCCAGCCTTCGGGCGATCCGGAGTCGGTGATCACCAAGTGCCCGTCGAAGTTGGTCTCATCCAGCACCACTGTCCTGGCGATTGGCACGTCGGAACTCCACGTGGTGAAATCGGCGCCGGCCAGGATGTTCCCCTCGCCGTCGGAAAGCTCCAGTTCGTACGTGGTGTCCTCCGCCAGGTTGACGATGCTGCCGCGGTACATGTTGTCTTCCTCAAAATAGGCAGGCGGGAATGCGGGCTGCCAGTCGCCGCCTTTCTCGCGGAACCGCATGTGCAGTGACTCCAGCCTGGGGCTGGTGAAGTACACGGAACAGGCGTTGAACAGAGGAACCACCGCGAAAGGCGGAACATCGAGCTTCGTGTTCGGCCCGGATCCGCGCTCGTTGATGCGCGCCTGCTCGGCCTCGGTCAGCTTCTCGGCGAACTTCACGTACCCAAATGTGATGTTCTCGCCATCGCCATTGGCATAGAGGCACGTCTCGATCTCAACCGGGCCTGTCCACCCATATTGGCCGCGCATGTCCACCGCATAAAGGCCCGGCATGTCCATCTCTACCGAGACCCGTTTGTCATAGGGCTCGCGCCGGATCAGTTTGACCGTTCCGCGGTCGGAGAGGGATGCGACCTCAACCACAAAGAACGGCGTCTTGTCGATGTCCACGTTGAAGACCTTGCTGGCGGTGACCCACGCCGGCTCACCGTCCGCATCCTCTAGGTAGAGGCTTCCAGCCTCCGCTTTGATGGTCCCAGGGGTGGAGTCAAACAAGCGCCACCCGCCCTGGGAGAAGTCGTCCACAGTCTGTGCGTGGAGGAGGGTCGGCGTGAGGAGCGCGACGATGAGAAGCAGGTGGTGACGCGTCTTCATGGCATGCATCTCCAGGCTGCACCGGCAGCGAGATAGTCGGCGCGAGGGCCACGAGAGGGACGAAGACTGCCGCAGACGAACTTCATCGTGCGACATCCATATGGAAGAGTACCCCATCCGCGGCGAACTAGGAAGATGCCTCCGCAGGCGCCGATACCGAGTTCGCCGGGCAGGACCCCAAATCCTCCGTCTGACGCCGAAATGCAGGAACGGCCGGATCCGTGACGAATCATACAGGCGTGCGCGGACCGGTCGCGGCGCGCGCTGGAGCCACGGCGCCGCCAGGCGGCCCATTCAGGCGTGGATAACAGGAGGACGTTCCCGATGTCTGCGAAGCTCTATGTGGTCTTCTACAGCATGTACGGCCATGTCTACCAGATGGCGGAGGCCGAAGCGGAGGGCGCGAGGGATGTGGATGGGGTTGAGGTGAGTCTCTACCAGGTACCCGAACTCGTGCCAAGTGAGGTTCTCGAGAGAACCGGCGCTAGGGAGGCGAGGGAGAGGTTCGCGAACGTTCCGCTGATCAAGCCTGAGCAGCTTGCCGAAGCCGACGCGCTCATCTTCGGCGCCCCCACGCGTTTCGGCAACATGTGCGCGCAGATGCGCAGCTTCCTCGACCAGACCGGCGCTCTCTGGCTGAGCGGCGCCCTGGTGGGCAAGGTCGCAAGCGTTTTCACCAGCACCGCCACGCAGCACGGGGGGCAGGAGACCACCATCACCAGCTTCCATACTACCCTCCTGCACCACGGGATGATCATCGTCGGGGTCCCGTACTCCGAGCCCCGGTTGCTCAATATGGACGAGATCACCGGCGGGACCCCGTACGGTGCATCGACCCTCGCAGGCGGCGACGGTTCGCGCCGGCCCAGCGAGAACGAACTGGAGATCGCCCGCACACAGGGCAGACACGTCGCCACCATCACGCGCAAGCTCTGCGGGTAGGGCGTCCCCCGCACTGCTTATGCCGGCCCGGATGCAGCAGACAGATCACCCGGCGCCGGAGAGAATGCGGTCGACTGATCCCGGTCGAGCCGGTGTTCTTGTGCCGGCCTCCAAGCGGCCGGGTGCGATTCTTGCGCCATTCTTCCCATTTCCTTTCCCCGCTGCACGCCGCCGATCCCTATCATTACGGTAGGCATTAGGCCAGGTCTCTCCGCGGACGGTTCGGGGCGCTACCTGTCGCCACTGCAGACGGTGGCTCTCGGCCGTCTGCGCCAGACCGCGCGGCGGCCAGCAACAGCAGACCAGGCAGGCACCGCACAGTCGCGTCGAACGGAGGACAAAAATGGTGCGCTTCCAACTCACCCTATTCGTGACAGCAATCTCACTGCTGGTCATCGCCGTGTTCAGTGGTTGTCAGGCCCCCCGGACACGTGCAGAGCCGGTGATTCCGGCTGCGCCTGAGCAGGCGGTCCCCTCAGGTACGCAGAGCCCGGCGGACGCCATCACCGTGTTCGCCGGCGCCGCTTCGAAGCCCGCCCTGGAACAACTCTGCAGCGTCTACAGGGCGCGTTCGGGCGTCCAGGTCGACGTCACTTTCGGCGGTTCCGGTGCGGTGCTGACCCAGTTCTCGCAGGAGCAGTACGGGGACGTGTATATTCCCGGCTCAGACGACTTCATGGACAAAGCCGAAGCAAAGGGCGCGGTGCTGAAGGGTACCCGCACGGCCCTGATTGACCTCGTGCCCATGATCTGCGTAGCGAAGGGCAATCCCAAGGGCATCCAGGGGCTGGAAGACCTCGCTCAGAATGGCCTGCGGGTGGTCATCGGCGAACCCAAGGCGGTCTGCCTCGGCGACATCGCGCAGCAGATGCTCCAGGCGGAGGGGCTCTGGGACAAGGTGGAGCCGCGCATCGTGTCCTACGCCGGCAACTGCGAGGACGTGTTGAACACTCTGCTGCTCGGCGAGTCGGACGCCGTCATCGGGTGGGACGCCTGGCCCCGCCAGTACCCCGAGAAGGTTGATGGCGTATCCCTTCCGGCCGAGATCGCCCGGCCCCGGAACATCCCGGCCGCTGTGATCAAGTGGTCGAAGCAGCCGGAAGCCGCGAAGGCATTCATCGAGTTCCTGACCGGGGAGGAAGCGCAGCGTTCCTTCGAGGAGCACGGCTACACGGTACACCGGCAGGAGCCGTAGCAGAGCATGGAGGAAGCCATCATCGGGAGCGCGGAACGAGACTGGGAGAGCGGGGTAGAGCAGCTTGAGTTGTCGCCCGCCCCGGCGAGACGGACGGTGATGACGGCACTCGCCGAGCACACCGTGCATCTGGATCGCGGCCTGGCCGGAGCCGTACTCCTGGGGATCGCGACACTGTACGTGATCCTCGCGGTCGGGCCTCTTGCTGGCCTGTTCTTCTATGCCCCGCCGCATCGCGTGCTGAGCCCGGCTGCCGTCGAGGAGTTCCGGCGGACGCTGGCGCTCACGCTGCACGCTAGCGTGTTGTCCACCGGGTTCGCCATTCTGCTCGGGCTGCCGACGGCCCTCTGTCTGGCGCGTGTACCTTTCCGGGGCAAGCGGGTGATGAACTCGCTGATTGAGTTGCCCATCGCTCTCCCTCCGCTCGTGATGGGTGTCGCGCTGATCCTCGTCTGGGGCCGGCGCGGGGTACTGGGTCATTTCCTGGCGGACGCCGGGCACCCGCTCTCCTTCACCTTTCCAGCTGTCGTGATCGCCCAGTTCGTGGTGTCCTCGCCTTTCCTTGTACGCATCGCGAAGGCCGCCATCGAGCAGGTCCCGCGCTCACTTGAGGAAGCCGCATGGACCCTCGGTTACAGCCGCCTGGCGACCTACCGCCTGGTAACCCTGCCCCTTGCGAGAAGCGGCATTCTGGCCGGCATCCTGACCTGCTGGGCCCGGGCGATGGGCGAGTTCGGCGCGACGGTGCTGTTCGCCGGGAGCTTCCCCGGACGGACGCAGACCGCCCCGCTGGCGATCTTCAGCCTGATGCAGTCCGACGTGGACACCGCGGTGGGTCTTGCCCTGATCATGCTGTTGTTCTCGGTGTTCGCATTCGGCGTGGCCCAGTGGGGTCTTCTGAGCAGGCCCTCTCATGTGCCCGAATAGCGCCCGAATCGCTGATGAAGACGGGAGTGTCTGGCTTTGTTCGAACTGACCGAGTTTGAGTTGGAGAAGTACAAGCGGCAGATTCAGATTCCCGGGTTCGGGGTGGAGGCCCAGGCGAAGCTCCGCAACTCGTCGGCGCTGGTGACGCGTCTTGGCGGTCTGGGGGGCCCAACCGCGATCTGGCTTGCGGCGGCTGGAATCGGGAAGCTGGTCATCGCCCACGGAGGAGACCTCACGCCATCGAACCTGAACCGCCAGATCCTCATGCGCGGCGACGGGATCGGCAAGCCAAGAGCGCCGCAAGCCGAGGAGACGCTCCTGCGCTTCAACCCGGACCTGGAAGTCGTGGCGTATTCGGCCAACGCGAACGAGGCGAACGCCGCGGATTGGGTGTCCCAGGTGGACATTGTCTGTGACACGTCGCCGGATTTCAGCGAGCGCCTGATCCTCAACCGGGAATGCTGGCGGCAGGGCAAACCCATGATCGACAGCGGGATGAACGGCATGGAAGCGCAGATCACCGCCATCGTGCCGCCCGACACGCCCTGTCTGGAGTGCCTCGTCCCGGAAGTGCCGGACTGGTGGGACCCCATGGGCTTTGGCGTGTTGGGAGCCCTGTCGGGAAGCCTGGGAGCACTGACGGCGCTGGAGGCCGTGAAGGTTCTCACCGGGTACGGCGAGCCGCTCACCGGCAGGCTCCTCGTGTACGACGGGGAGGACATGAGTTTCGACGTGTATTCCATCCACCGCCGCCCGGACTGCCCCGTCTGCGGCGCGGGAAGCTGAACCGGAGGTCCTGCCATGCCCGCAGTCATCAAACTGCCTACCCCATTGCGCAGGCACACGAACCACCAGAAGAGCCTCAATACTGCCGCCGGCAGCGTGAAAGATGCCTTGGACGAACTGGTGACCGCGTTCCCGGGCGTGCAGGGCTCACTTTATGACGAATCCGGTGAGCTGAAGTCTTTCGTCCGCGTCTTCGTTGATGGACGGGATATCCAGGACCTCGATGGTCTTGCCACGCCCCTGCGTGACGGCGCCGTGCTGTCGATAGTGCCTCCGGTTGCAGGCGCGTAGAGGTCGTTTGCTGGGGAAGGAAGGCGGGAAACAGCATGGCGCTGACACAGGGCATTGAACGGTACGAGCGGCAGATACTGTTCGGGCCGTTAGGCGAGGCCGGACAGGCTGGACTGTGTGGCAAGATCGTACTTGTCGCCGGGGTAGGCGCGCTGGGCACCAACGTGGCCGGCATGCTGGTTCGCGCCGGAGTGTCCGTGCGCCTGGTGGACCACGACACGGTTGAGCTCTCGAACCTGCAGAGGCAGTCACTCTATGACGAGACCGATGTGGCCGAGGGGCGTCCCAAGGTCCATGCGGCTGCGGAGAAACTGCAGGTCTGCAACTCCCAAGTGAGTATCGAGCCCATCGTGGCGCGCATCGACCCGGACAACGCGGCCGAACTGGTGGCCGGCACGGATCTTATCATCGACGGGGTGGACAACTTCGCCGCCAAGTTCGCCCTGAACCGGGCAGCCTGCGACGCCGACATCCCCTTCATCTACGGGGCTGTGTCCGGCTCTTATGGCCTGACCAAGGTGATCCGCCCCGGGCGAGATGCTTGCCTGTGCTGCCTATACTGCAGTGAGCCCGACCGCGACTCCAGCGAGACGGCTGCCACGGCAGGTGTAATCGCGCCGGTGGTGAATGTAATTGCCTCGCTGCAGGTTGCGGCGGCACTGAAGATCCTTGCGGGCTGCGACCGCGACACGGTGGAGGACCTGGTTCAGGTGGATGTGTGGGACGTAGAAATGTGCCGCATTCCCGTTGCGCGCCGCGCGAACTGCCCGGCGTGCGGAGGGCTGATCGGGTGAGACTGACCACTCTTGCCGCGAAGTTTCTGCGCATCGGGGCCACCGGGTTCGGTGGACCAATGGCCCTCGTTGGGCTCATGCAGCATCAGTTGGTCGAGAAGTCCGGCGATGTGAGCGAGGCTGACTTCGCTGAGGGCGTCGCGATCGGTCAGGTGCTTCCCGGACCGGTGGCAGTGGACTGCGCGACCCACATCGGGCACAGGCTGCGGGGCCTGCCTGGTGCTGTCGTGAGCACCGTGGCGCTGATCCTGCCCGCGTTCCTGCTTATGCTTGTACTGACACCATTGTACCTCGCACACGGCAAGGTTCCCCAGGTCGCCGGGTTCTTCCTAGGTGTCGGGCCCGCCGTGCTGGCCATCATTCTGGCAACTGCGTGGCGGATGGGCGCGAAGAACGTCACGGATCGCACAGGCCTGTTGATTGCCGTGGCCGCGGGAGCCTCCACCATAGCCGGTGCGAACCCCGCTATCGTAATCCTCGCGGCCGGTCTCGCCGGGCTCATCATCTACCGGCCCAGGCACGAGGAGGACCAGCCGTGAGCGAGGTCCTTCAGCTCTGCCTGGTCTGTCTGCGCGTGGGGGCCCTTGTGTTTGGCGGCGGGCTAGTGATGATCCCACTCATGCAGGCGGACGTGGTGGACAGGCACCAGTGGCTCACCCAGCAGGAGTTCGTGGACGCCGTCGCTCTCGGCCAGATGACCCCCGGCCCAGTGCTGGTGACCGCGAGCTTCGTGGGTTACAAGGTGGGAGGGCCAGTCGCAGCGGCACTGGCAACCATCTGCATGTTCCTGCCCTCGTTCGTGATGACTGTCCTCGCCTCAGACCGGCTGTCGCGGTTGCAGGGAAACAAGCGGGTGATGGCGTTTCTCAAGGGAGTGCGTCCCGCGGTTGTCGGGCTCATCGTGGCCGCGGCCGTTCCCATTGCGCGCAGCAGTTGCGGCACTCTCGCTCAGGCGCTGTTAGCCGCTCTGGCGCTGGGCGCGCTCCTTTGGAAGCGCGTCGACGCGGGGATCGTGGTGGTCGCCTGCGGCCTGATCGGCCTGGCGCTGTGGTCGGGCAGCTGACGCCCCCATCTCCATGGGTTCTCCGTGATCCTTTGCCGTTCGTCGCCTACTCCTCGCGCGGCAGGCCGTCTGGGCCAAAAGCATACCGGGGCTTCCAGCCCAATGCCTGCCCTGCCTCCGCCAAGTCCCATCGTGCTCCGGAGTCCGCCCCCACGATGTGCACAAGCGCGTAAGCGGGATCGGTGGTCTCCAGCGCCAGTGCGACGGCGCGGACCACATCATCGGCATGCACCCGCGAAGAGGCCTGTTCTATGGGATTCTGCTGAGTGACGTCCGGGATGAACACGTTCCCGATCCAGGCCCCCTGACCCTCAGGCAGATAGATCGTCCCCAATCGCAGGACCGCCACCGGCAGCCCGAAGTTGCAGTGGAACATGCGGCAGATGTCTTCGCCGAACCCCTTTGTCAGGCCGTAGATGGAGTTGCTGTAGTGTCGGGTCTGGGAATCCGCGCGGGTGTCGGCCGGGAGGCCATCCAGTGCGCTCACTGAGCTGATGTGAACGAAGCGCTTCACGTTTTCCTCGAGTGCGGCCTGGAGCATGTTGCAGGTCCCGGTCGCGTGGACCTGGATCGACGCGGCGGCGTATCGCAGGGCATCCCGGGCGCTGCAGGGCGGCCAGTCGAGGATCGCCATGTGAACGACCGCGTCACAGCCCACAACCGCCGCGCGCGCCGCCCCAAGGTCGGTGACGTCCAGCGGGACGAAATGCGCATCATCCAGATGTGCCACGTCGGTCAGCACCAGGTCGTGGGTGCTTCCCAGGTCCGTGGCCAGCTTGCGCCCCAGCCTGCCGGCCGCTCCGGTTACGAGAACCCTCATTGCAGTGCTTCCCTTCGTCGATTGCCCCGCCGCACCCGGTTCCGCTTCGGCCACCGTCGCACCTGCGCCCGGCGCCGCGAAGTGCCCAGATACCGCCGGCAGGAGGTATCCGTCGCCCCTCCGCGCAATCAGTCCGGGGAGCCATCGAGTGACAGGCTGGCCTGCTTTCCCGAACCCCAATGAGGTGACGAAAAATGCGGATCACCACCCCGTTCGCTCTTGCTCTCTGTGCGGCCTCGCTCAACGCACAGGGCGAGATGGCCTGCGAACCATCGCCCGGCGCGCGCTATGATTTCTCCGGGGTGGTTGGCGAGCGCGTCGCCGCCAACCTGCACAACTGGCTGCTGCCCATGCCCCAAGCAAACCCAGGCGTCATTGAAATGATGCGCCGCCGGGACCGCAAGCCCGAGCCCGACCTCCTGCCGTGGTCGGGAGAGTTCGCGGGCAAGCATCTCATCGCGGCCATTCAGGCGCGGCGCATGGTGGACAGCCCGGAGCTGGACCAGAGCATCCGACAGATGATCGCGGACCTCGGGGCTTGCCAGGCGGAGGATGGCTACCTCGGCCCTTGGCCCAGGGAGCAGCGCCTGCTGGGACAGTGGGACCTGTGGGGGCATTACCACATCCTAACGGCGCTGCTGGACTGGCATCAGGACACCGGGGACGCCGGGGCCCTGCGGATTGCCCGAGGAATTGGCGACTGCCTCTGCGGGACCTACCTGGACACCGGCAAACGAGTTATTGACGCGGGAAGCCCGGAGATGAACATGGCGATCCTCACCGGTCTGGTTCGGCTCCACAGGGTGACCGGGGAGGAGCGCTACTTGCGCATGGCGCGTGAGGTGGAGAAGGACTGGGAGCAGGCCGGGGACTACTTCCGCCAGGGTCTCGCAGGCGTCCCCTTCTACCGCACCCCCAAACCCCGCTGGGAGAGCCTGCATGATCTGCAGGGGCTGGTTGAGCTGTACCGGGTCACCGGGGATGAGCGCTACAAGACCGCCTTCACCAACCTCTGGCATTCCATACGCCGGCTGGATGTGCACAATACCGGCGGGTTCTCCACGGGTGAGCAGGCCACCGGCGACCCCTACGCCGCCGGTGCAATCGAGACCTGTTGCACCGTGGCGTGGATGACGATCTCCGCGGATATGCTGCAGCTCACCGGTGACGTGATTGCCGCCGACGAACTTGAGCGGTCCACGTACAACGGCGGCATCGGCGCACAGCACCCCTCGGGGCGATGGTGGACGTACAACACGCCGATGGATGGCGTCCGCCGTGCCAGCGCCCACGACATCGTCTTCCAGGCCCGTCCCGGTACTCCGGAACTCAACTGCTGCTCGGTGAACGCGCCCCGCATTCTCGGGGTGCTGAGCGAATGGGCGGTACTGCGCGATGCGGAGGGCCTCCGGGTCAGCTTCTACGGTCCGGGCGAAGCGCATGTAAGCCTCGCGGACGGAACGCCTGTTGTGATCCGGCAGGAGACTCGGTATCCGCTGGACGGCGAAGTCGCCCTGACCATTGACCTCGCCGAAGCGCGAGAGTTCGTGCTGCGTCTGCGTATTCCGGGCTGGTCGGCGCAGAGCGCCGTGAAGCTCAACGGCGATCCCGTCGCAGGGGTGGAGCGCCGAAGCTGGCTATCACTAGAACGCGAATGGCGCAAGGGTGACCGCGTCGAGCTGAGTTTCGACATGTCGCTGCGGGCCGAGGGGGGCGAGGGAGCCTGCTCCGGCCGGGCATGCATCTTCAGGGGTCCGCTGCTCCTGGCGTGGGATCAGCGCCTCAACCGGCTGGACGAGCACGAACTGCCGGTTCTGGACATGCGCGCCCTGAAGCCCGCCGACCTGCCAATTGGCGATCTGCGCCCCCGTCCCTGGTTGTTGCTGGAAGTGGGGCCGCCTGAGAGCCGCGTGGTCCTGTGCGACTTTGCCAGCGCCGGCGCCGCCGGCAATCCGTACCGCACCTGGCTACCGGCAAGCGGCGCCGGGCCCGGCGTATTCCATCTGACCGAACCCGCGGACGGCGCGCGTCTCGCGCCGGGTGAACTGCTCTTTTCCTGGGTGCCGCCTGCCAGGCCGCAACCTGTTGATGTGGGGCAGACTCTCATCATCAGCCGTGAGCCTGGCGGTCCGGCGGTTCACATCAGTCACCCCGACATGCCGCACCAGGTGGTGGATCTGCAGCCGGGTGCTTATGTCTGGCAGGTGGTCCGTGAACGCGACGGAGTATCGCGCCCGAATGAAGACGGCTGGCGGACGCTGACTGTCGAGGCCGGAGCGCCGGCCCAGGGCCTACCGATCCCGGTGCCCTTGCGTATCCGGGAAGACGGGGTGGTGGTTGACGCGCCGCTCGCCGGGGTTCCGGAGCCATCCTTCGGCGAACTCAGCCGGGCCGAGAACCTCCTCCGGGCTGAACGTAACGGGGACCCGGCTGGTGCGGTTTCCCTCAATGGCAGAGACAGCAAGCTGGTCTACAGTTTCGCATACTGGCCGACCGGCGACTTCAGCGCCTCCGCGTGGTTCTGCCTTGATGCGTACCCGCGGGGACGGATCGCCCAGGTGATCAGCGGCTGGTGCCAGGGCGGCGACGACCCGCTGCGGATCACCATTGATGATGGCAAGGTCGTCGCGCGGATCGAAGGGATCTGGACGCAGCCCATGGCCGGAATCCCGGTGGAGTTGGGCCGCTGGTATCACGTGGCCGCGGTCAGACAGGAGGGGCGCCTGCGACTGTATCTCGACGGGCAACTGGCTGGAGACACAGCCTGCGCGTCCACCGGCCCTTTTACGCAGAGCGCCGCCGTGGGTGTGGGCTGCAATCCCCTCTACAACGGCAATGAGTGCCTCCCCGGTCGCATCGCGGGGTTCAGGCTGTACGCTCGGGCCCTGACCCCGGAGGAGATTGCACGGGACGCGAGTGCCAGGTGACTAGGGGCCTCGGAAGGCTCTGTTCCCAGACGCCCTCGTGCAAAGGGCTTGCGGCCGTCCGAGACGAACCGGTCTTCGTGTGTCGGAAGCATGACGCTGCTCGCGAAGGGAGCCCGCCATGGTGCGCAAAGCCTGCCTCTTCCTGCTCGCCCTTGCAGCCCTGCCGTCCTTGGCTGACACGTCCCCCGTGGAGATCCCCCTGGATCATCTGACGCTGCGCTGGAGCCTGGATCACGGTCTCGTGGTCACTTGCGACGGGCGGAGCATGTTCGAAGGCACTCTAAGCCCCGTGGTCGCCTACCCGCCCGGGTGGGCGTGGAGCCAATCGGCCTGGGGCGCCGATCGCATGTCGGTGGCCCTCGAAACCCGGGGCGAAACGCAGGTGCTGACCATCACCTGCACCGACCCGAAGATCATCTGGACCGAAACGGTGACCGCCGGACCGGGGGACCGCTTCACCATCGCCTATGCGTTCACGCAGAACGCATGGGACCAGGCGATGAACTACGAGACCTGCATCTGTCGCCCTTCCACCGGCTGGTTTGTGGGGGCGAGATGGCGGGCAAGCGGCCCGGGCGGCAGTGCGGATGGGCAGATCCCGCTGGCCTTCGGCGGGGTAAGCAACCCCTTCGGCGGGATGCTTCGGATGGAGTTCGAGAACCTGTTCGGGAAGTTGACCATCGCCGCCAGCAAGGGGCTCACGCTCTTCGACTACGCCCACCGCCAGAGCCTGTGGCTGGGACGCGACGACGCCTTCCCGCGCGGGGTGGAGCAGAATCTGTCGGCGGAGTTCACCTTCGAACCGTCGCCGCTCGAGGTGGGAGGGGTGCGCATCTCCGAACTGAACGCCCCTGACCGGGCGATCGGGGAGAAGCTGACCGTGAGCATGACACTGGCGCGGCTGGAGGGCGGCCCGGAGACTGTGACTGCGCGGCTGGTGCTGGATGGAGTTGAGCCCGCGGTGACTGATGAGCAGGCGGTCAGCCTTGTCGGCGGTACAGCGGGAGCGAATCTGAGCGTCGCGCTGCCCGGACCGGGCCGCTACGCCTCCCATCTCGAACTCATGTCAGCGGGGCAGGCCATCTACGTATCGCCACCGCTGCCTGTGGAAGTGCCGAGATTGCTCACGATCACGCCTGGGCGCTTGCCCTACCTGACCGGAGAGCAGGGCGCAATTG
>JAGPGE010000012.1 GCA_018056145.1 Armatimonadota bacterium | reverse complement strand
GCACATCACCCATGCTCAGCTGACTTGTTGAGACCCCCGCGTAGTGTCCCATCATGCGCTGCACGTCATTGCGCAGTTGGCGCAGGTCAGTATCCTCCCCAACAACGCCCATGTCAATGATCTGGTCGTAGACCTCGATCCCGTCATCCTCGAGTACCGCCAGGAGCAGCTTGACCAGGGTTTCGCGCATGCTGCGGTCCACGCTGCCCACGTTGCCGTAATCAAGGAAGGCAAGGCGGCCATCGGACAGCACCAGGAGATTGCCCGGGTGCGGGTCGGCGTGGAAGTACCCGCGGACGAAGATCTGGTGCAGCATGGACTGCGCGAGGTGGGCGGCCACCGAACCGCGGCTGATGCCCGCTTTCTCGATAGCTTCCACATCGTCGGCCCGCACCCCGTCGAGCCAGTCCATGGTCAGGACCCGGCGGCTGGTGTGGTCCCAGTGGACCCTTGGCACCACCACGTGCCGGTCGTCGGACAGGCTCTGACGCATGCGGTCCGTATTGTGCCCTTCGTTAGTGAAGTCCAGTTCGGCGCGAAGGGTTCGTGCGAACTCCTCCACGTGGTCCGTCAGGTGGTAGTCCTTCATCCCGCGGATGTGCCGCTCGGCCTCACGCGCGGCGAAAGCGAGGATGAGAAGGTCGGTGTCCACGACGCGCTGCGCCTCGGGACGCTGCACCTTGACGGCCACGGCGCGGCCGTCGGGCAGTTTCGCCTTATGCACCTGGGCCACGGAGGCCGACGCGGAGGGCTGTTGCTCGATGCTTGCGAAGAGCTGTCCCACCGGCGCGCCGAGATCGGACTCTATGACTTTGCGCGCCTGGTCCCAGGAGAACGGCGGAACGTTGTCCTGGAGCTTCCGGAACTCCTGGGCGTACTCAATCGGGATGAGGTCGGGCCTGCTCCCGAGCACTTGGGCGAGTTTGACCGTGACCGGGCCGATCTCCTCGCACGCCAGGCGCAGGCGCACCGGCAGATCGCTTCCGGCAGCCGCCGGCTCGACCTGCCCCTCGGCTGATCGTGGCAGGAATCGGCCCAGCCCGAAACTCCGCAGGTGGGGGCCGAACCCGTGCTTCCACAGGATGCCCGAGACCTGCACCCCGCGGCGGAAGACGCTGCGCGCAATGCCCCGCAGGCCCCGTTGCCTGGACTGTTGTTCAGGTGACAATGCCCAAATCCTCTCCGCAGGAACTGCAGCGGCCGTCCGTGGTGCGCGCGCGGGCGGTGTACCCCGACCGGCTCACGGCCACAGTGCCGCAGGCGGGACAAAGCGTGTCCGTGGTGCCGTCCATCCGGATATTGCCCACGTACACGAAATCGAGACGCTCGCGCGCCATGTCATAGGCGCGTCTCAGAGTCGCCGAAGGCGTCGGCGGGTTGTCCATGTTGTAGTCAGGATGGTACCGCGACAGGTGCAGCGGGAGCCTGCGCGATACCGACGCGGCCCAGTCGAACAGGTCGCGCAGGTCCTTGTCCGAGTCATTCTCCCCGGGAATGATCAGGTTCGTGATCTCAACGTGGCACCGTCCCCAGGCCATCTCCACCGTCCGCCGGGCGGCAAGACCGTCGCCCCCGCAGAGTCTGCGGTAGAAATCGGGACGGATGCTCTTGATGTCCACATTCATCGCGTCGATCAGCGGCAGCAAGTCTTCCAGGGGCTCCGCCTCCACGATGCCATTGGTGACGAGAACGTTAACCATGCCCGCGTCGCGCACCAGTTGTCCAGTGTCCATCAGATACTCGAAACTGATCATGGGTTCGTTGTAGGTGTAGGCGATACCGATATTGCCCTCGCGAAGCGTATCCCTGGCGAGCTGTGCCGCATCATTCGGCAATAGCTCCTGCGAGGGCGGCGCGTCTTGCGAGATGCTCCAGTTCTGACAGAACTCGCAGGTCAGATTGCACCCGAAGCTCCCCAGGGACAAGATCAGGCTGCCCGGATGGAAGTGGTAGAGCGGCTTCTTCTCGATCGGGTCAAGGTGGGCTGCGGTGATGCGACCATAGCTGCGCGCCCACAGCCGCCCGCCTTCATTGCAGCGGACACCGCATCGCCCGCAGGCGCCGTCCGCGATCACGCAATGGAAGGGGCACAGGCGGCAGTTGAGCTTGCCGTCGGTGGGCTCGTAGTGCTTGCACTCAACCCTGGTGCCCGCCGCGGATTCGCTCGTCCGGTCCATCGTTCACACACCTCACCGCACTGTGGCTGGGCCAGGCAGGCTTCCTCAGCTCTTCTTGGCCATCACTGAATCCCAGAACGACGGCTCGCCCTGAACCTGTTCCACGACCTCCATGATCGGGTCCAGGTCCTCCTCGAACCCCGTCAACATCAGCCAGACGGCGCCTTCAGCGCCACAGACCCCACCGGCCGCGATCTGCTGCACTGATATCTCCGCCAGCCCGGAAAGGGCGGTGATGGCCTCTATCTCGGTGAACAGGTGGGCCGGGAACACCCAGAGCCTCGGGATATCATTCTGGGCCATCCAGGCCGGGCGTAAGAACACGTCCTGCGCAAGTCCCGTCGCCACCTGCTTCTCAAGACCTACGGGTACGATGAGCTCCAGGCCCCGCCCGTGCACCGCGCCCAGGACGGATCCCAACGTGCCCCCGGCGGGGTGCCCGATGAGCAGCCCGGCTAGGCCCCGCGCGTAGTCAATGGCGTTGGCGCCTTTGAGGACCACGTCGCCTGCGCTCATCTCCTGCACTGCTTCGGCCACCGTCATGCCTACGACCGGCTCACCGTTGTGGAAGACCACTTCGGGGATTGACCCCTTGAAGGCCTTCTTCGCGTCGGCGTTCTTGGCGGGAACGGTATTGCCCAGGACGTACTTGCCCTTCTCGATGTCGTGCCCCAGGAGTTCCTCAAGCACGTAGGCGTTGGTGGTGCCCTTGCAGACCGCCACCCAACCATCGTCCATCGCCATCATCACGCGGGGATCCGCAGTGATCCCTTTGGCGATGAAGCGCTTGGATTCCGCGACGGTCAGGAGGACGGTTTTCGCGCAGAAGTCCCCGGCGCGCTCCAGCAGGTCGAAGGGGTCGCCGTAGTCGTCGTCAAACTCATCGTCGAATTCGTCCTCGAAATCGTCATCAATGGCGTCTGTGACGTCGGTGACTTCTCTCAGGGGCGGCTGGTCCTTCTTCTTCATGGTGTCTCCTCCGCGCCCGGTTGCTGCGGGGCGCCGATGATGGTGACCTGCGAGATGAGATTGGCCGGGTCGAATGCGCGCCCGAAAGACGGGTAGGCCTCGACAAGTGTGTCCTCGTCAGCGTCAAGACCGCGCACCGCGATGGCGCTCAGCCCCAGCCTCCAGGTGGCCGTCCCCTCGACGACACCGCCGGATTGGAGCACGGCACGGATCTTCCCCAACGTCCAGTAGCTCGGGACAGCGCCCTCTGCCGGCTGCGTCCACTCCACGGTGAGTTCGGCGATGTCGCGGGCGGCCACAACCTCCGGCTGCTCGGCGCCGGTGTCCATTGCGAAGCGGCCAAGGCCCGAGATGCGCTCGCCAATGCGCGCGTCCGGACAGACGCCGAGTTCCACCAGCCGGATGTACCCGGTGAGCTGCCGCCCGCCGCGGGTCGTGACCTGGCCAACGAGACGCTCCGGGTCGTCCTGAGCGGCCTGCACCAGTGCCGACATGCCCAGGAAGTGCTCATAGAGCGTGCGCCTCTGCTCGATGGCGGCCTTCAGAGCATCTGCGGCACCGGCCTGAAGCGCCGTCTCCAGATGCCCCAGAGCGGCCTCGTAGTCGTACGCACGGGCTGACTCGTCAGCCGCCCCAACAGCAGCGGCCACGGGGGCGTCCTGGGCCACACCGGCAGACAGTGCGAACGCGGCGAGAAGCAGTGGGAGCGCCACTCGCAGCATGGCCCGACTACACACGGCCAGAGGGCCGAAGGGGCTCGGGAGAGCAGCCATCCGGAGCATTGCCCCTTTGCAGGAATCCCGGCAGGCGGCCCGGGATTCAGCCTGATACGCAGGCAGGAAAAGCACAATGGGAGTATAACAGCCCATCGCGCGCATTGGCAAGGAAGCGCCCGGCCTCACTCTACGGGTTGAGTTGCCAGATCGTGAAGTTCAGGTATCCCGCGAAGGTCACCCAGGCAAGGTACGGTAGCAGGAGCACTCCAGCCCACGGCTGCACGCGCCAGAAGGAGATGAGGGTCGCCACGATCAGCACCCACAAACAGCACAGTTCGAAGAAAGCCAGCAGCAGGTCTTTCAAGTCGAAGAAGAACCCCGACCAGAGCGCGTTGAAGGCAAGCTGGGCGGCGAAAAGCATCAGCAGGTCCCAGGACCACCCGGCCTTGAGCCAGACCAGCCAGAGCGATATGCCCATCAGGAGGTAGAGGGCGGTCCACACCGGCATGAAGATGTCGTCTGGCGGCTGGAAGTCCGGCTTGTTCAGGCCCCGATACCACTCACCCGAGCTTTCCATCGACCAGATTGACCCGACAGCCCCCGCCCCAAAGCAGACGGCCAGGCAGACCACCAGTGCAACCACGGCGCGCACAGCTTTCATGGAATATCACTCCATCCTGTTAGTAATGTGGCGGACCATGTGCGCCCAATCATCTGAGCATATTCGACAGAGCACCCTCCAGCGTGGGGCTCGCGAACTCGAAGCCTGCCCCCTGGAGCGCGGCGGGAAGTGCTCTTACACTTGCCAGGAGCGTCTCCTGGGCCATTTCCCCGAACGCCGCCTTGATTGTGAAACCGGGCAGACGCGCGAGGCAGGGCCGCCCAAGCACCCGGGCAAGGGTTCGCGCGAACTGCGACGCAGTCACCGGCTCCGGGGCAACCGCGTTCACCGGTCCGCGCAGACCCTCGCAGGACAAAGCGAACTCGACCGACCGCGCCAGGTCGCCCATGGCGATCCAGCTGACCCATTGGCTGCCCGGTCCCCAGGGACCGCCGAGGCCAAACCTGAACGCGGGCAGCATTTTCGCGAGCGCGCCTCCGTGGGGACTGAGCACCATCCCCATGCGGATCGTCACCACCCGGGCGCCCGACCGAGCCGCCGGCCCGGTTGCCGCCTCCCACTGGCGGCAGACCTCGGACAGGAAGCCGGCGCCCGAAGCGCTCTGTTCGGTCAGTTCCTCATCGCCCCGGCTGCCGTAAAAACCAGTGGCGGACGCGGAGATCATAACCCCCGGGCCATCCGTGGCTTCCGCAATGGCGCGCGCGAGAGTGTGGGTCGATCTGACCCGGCTGTCCAGGATCTCTCGCCTGATCGCGGCGGTCCAGCGCTGGGCGATACTGCGCCCGGAGAAGTTCACCACCGCATCCCAGCCGGACAGGGCCTGCGGGTCAAGCTCCCCGGCGAATGGGTCCCAGGCGATTTCCTCCGGAGCGCGGACCGCACGCCGCACCAGCCGCCCAACTCGCAGGCCGGAGGTCGCAAGGTGTTCGGCCACGTGTCTGCCGATGAACCCCGACGCGCCGGAGATGAGCACCGACGATACCTGTGTCACCCGGCAATCCCGCCCTTTCAGCGGTCTGCGAACACCGCGCTGAATGTCTGGAAGGGGCCACCCGGCTCTTTCAGTCTCGGGTCCATGTCCATGGCGCCTCGCGTCTTCACCCTCCGCCGCTCGCCGCCAGGGCCTCGCGCAGGTGAGCCAGTCCGCGCGCTTCGGCCCTTTCAGCGTCGCGGAGCATGTTCGCACCGACCCAGCGCTTGGCCGGGTCCTCCAGGGCGTCCTCATGACCCCATCCCAGGAGCCAGCGCAGGGCGTCCCAGTTGCGGCCAACGATGTCGAACTGCTCTGCGGCGTGGACCATTGGCCGACGCGTTGGCTCGTCCAGCACCCGCAGTGTCTCCGCGAAGAACTCCGCTTCCAGCGGCTTGAGCAGGCCCCAGGTCTCCACATTGTACGCGAATGCGATCTCGTCCGGCGCCCACCCGCTCTCACGGGCTTCATCCCATGAATCCAGGCAGCGCACGTAGGCGATGTAGGGCTCGCCCGGCTGCTCACACTCTTCAGCCGCGCGAACTTTCCCCGCGATGGCCTCCAGCGCCTGATCTCGAAGCGTTCGGGCCGCTGTTGGGGGGGCGGTCACGACGATCTCGCCACCGTTCAACCCGGTGTCCGCCATCGTCGCGGTCGTGCTCGTTGCGTACTCGCCCTCGGAAGCGCTGGTGTTGCGGCAGTAAATGCGCCCGTCCGTCTCATACCCGGCCACCAGACCCCAGCGGTCCAAACCTTCGGTGCTGCGCGCGAGAACGGGCATGCCCTGATCGACAGATTCAGCGATAGGCCCCAACAGCTCGCCTGCGTCCAGGCGCTTGTGGTGCCGCGCCTCATGTCCGAGGCTCGCTAGGCCACGCATAAGCGCCCGGCCGGTGCCCACGTGTGGCCCATCCAGGCTGATCTCGGGACCGAGCATGTGCAAGCGCCCGGCATCACCGGTAATGCCGACCAGCCACGCATCAGACGGCGCATCGCCCATGAACTCCAGGAGAGCACGCAGCGCCCAGATATGCCCGAGATTCGCGCCCGGACTTGCCGGAATGTCAGGCAGCCCAGCGATGATCGTGCTCACTGTCCCTCCACCCTCGCCTCGCGCACGAACCTGCAGTCGCCCTCGGCCAGTTCGCGCATGACCTTCCGGGTCTCGGCGTTGTAGTTGTTGTAGTCCACGCACTCCAGACTGATGCCCGCCGCGCCCTCCTCCCACGCCATCCGCATGAGCTTCTCCGCGATTTCGTGCTGCTTCAGCCCCGTGGCCTTCGCGTACGACGGCATGCCGTATCCGCCGTAGTCATACGACCGAACTGGCCACAGCACCCGGCACTTGCCATCGACGCGGTCCATGATAGCGCGGCAGATGGTCCGGGTGCTCTCGAAGGGGTCTTTCGCATCCCATGGCGCGCCGTTGATGACCAGCGTATCGATGATCCCCTCATCCACCCAGGTGTGCCAGTCGGCGCCGCGCTGGATCAGCGGCGCGGTTCCATCTGCGGTTACCCCGAAAACGCCCACCATCAGGTCAACCTTCCGCCCCGATGCGTCCAGTTTCGCTCGGATCTGGCGCAGGAACTCGGTGACGTATCCCGCGACATGCTGGCACCAGCGCAGATCGGTGGGGTTTTCGGGCGGGTCAGCATTGTACTGCGCGCGCCAGGCGGCCACCACGGGATCGCTGTATTCGAACGCGGGCGACCAGCCCCCGGAGCGGAATGTGTCAATGAACAAGCTCTCCATGCCGCGGTCCAGGAGTTCCTGCACCAGCTCCAGCTTATGCGCCATGACCTCGGGATAGGCGATGCTGCTGCGACCGGGCCAGACCTGCCCATCCGCGGATTTGCACCAGAACTGGGGATGCTCTAGGTTCCAGCGGCCGAAGGTCCAGATGCCGCCGTGGTTCTCCTCGAAGGGCCAGTGAATGCCCGGCTTCATGCCCCGCTCGCGGCTGATGTCCAGGGCGCTCTGCACCTGGTCGGGCTCCGCCGCTCCGTAATGCACCCAGCCCCAGACCGGGCGCGTGTCAGGCACCCGGCGCTTGTCCAGCACCACGTCCTGGTGGTGGCTTTCCGCCTTGCTCTGGTAGCGCATGGTGGAACCCGCGCAATTGCGCCAGAGAATGGTGGTGGTGCCCACTTCCTCAACGTGGGAGATGATCTTCCCGCAGCCCTCGACCGTCTCCGAGTCGAAAACGAACCCGTCGCCCTGGGGGATCGCCGCGAAGTCGAAGTGATCCAGCCACGAAACCACCTCGAAGCGTTCGGCCCCGATCGCCTGCCCGATTCCGCCGGCCATCAGTCCCATGATGAGCGCTCCCGTCAGCACTCTTGTGCACATTGCGCCGTCACCCGGCTCTCGTGATTTCCCGCTCAGCGTGCGCCGGCTGTGAGCACTCCCAGCCGGTATGTCCTGTAGTCCGAGTACAGCCGCGCCGAGGTCCCACGCCCGTTATTCGGGCTCATGTAGTTGAAATAGCAGAACCCCACCATCGTGTCCGCGTGTCTCGCGGCGACTGCCAGCGACTGCGCCACCCGTCCCACCGGCATGGGCTCGTAGCGCCGGCCCATGACCGCCACCTCGACATCCGTCCACATGCGCTTGCCCAGTTGGTCGCAGATGCTTCGCAGCCGCGCCTGGTTGAGATGCGTGTAGTTCAGCGGCGACAGGCCCGTGCCCACGCCGTCGATGACCATGAACACGTCCACGTCCGGGCAGGCCGCCATGTACGGTCGCCAGAAGCCCTCGATCTCGTCCGGCCTCGCCGCATGCCAGGGCGCCTGCGGTTCAGCGCGCCAGTTGTACAAGCCGACCGGCTGGATGATCTCGAACCGGGGCCGCAGGCTTCGGATATGCCGCGCAAGACGCTGGGTGTTGCCGGATGGGATCTCCGGGTCATTGCCGAACTCCGCCGGGCAGCACTCATAGTTGATGTAGTACCCGACCAGCGACGGATGCCCGGCGTACCTCGCCAGCATCTCCTCGCGGTACTGGTTCAGGAGGGTTTCGGTTGCGGCTTCCCGCTGTGCGTCCTCGGGCGCCCCGAAACCCGTCGGTGGACCATCCCCCAGGTACACCCGCATGCCCAGGGCATCCGCGCGGGTGAGGATCGCCTCAAGCGGGTCGCGACCGCTCCACCAGGGCGACTGTGGCAGGCAGGCGCCGGGGACCACCGTGGACCAGGTGTCATCCGCGCCCGTGAGCGTGTACAGGATCACGATGTCCAGGCCGATGGCGTGCGCGGCGTCGACCTCCCGGGCCAGCAGGTGGTCCGCGGGGAAATGCATCGCCCAGTTCTCGTAGTGGAAGGCCCAGAATGCGCCGTCCAGGATCGGAGCGCGCCGCAACGGCTCGGCTTCCGGCGCTTTCGTGTAGATCTCGAACTCACTCACCGCCACGCGACTCAGCCGGTAGGCCGTCACCAGCAGCCGCAGCGCCTTGACTTGGGCGGGAGGGAACCTGAAGGTCCACCACGCGCCGTCGGTATTGTCCACGGTCGCTTCCAGGCGGAACCAGTCGCCATCCCGGCGGCCCTGAAGTTCCCAACCGCCTTCGGCCGGTGCATGGTCGGCGCTGTAGAAACGGGCGATCACACACTCGGCGCTCACGGGATCCTCCCACACGACGCCCATGTCCTTGGGCGGGTCGGTGGTGGGCGCGTTGCTGCCCCAGAACGTGAGCAGGTCACCGTCCGTGGCGAAACTCACGGGCACGGAGGCCACCGAGTTCTCGTGCCAGCTTCTTGCGGTGCCCTTGAGGGCAAGGTTGAGGTCCTGTGCCGGAGCAGACACAGCGAGACAGGCTACCACGAGGATGGCAAGCGTTGCTGCCAATGCCGCCGGGTCTCTCTCTGACGCCACGGTCTCCTCCATCGTCCGGCTCAGTTCGCCAGGAACTCGTGCAGGCTCGCGGCTTGCTGTTCGCCGATGTCCGCCACGCCCTGGCAGGCCGAGAAAGCGTAAAGCTTCCCATGGAAGGGCGCGGAGCCATCGAACAGGGTGCCGATGCGAACCTGGGTTGGCTTGGCGTACTTGTACTTCGCGCGCGCGCCCACGGAGCTCTGGCGCACCCCGTCGATGTACATCTCCACCCGTCCGTCGCGGTAGCGGATGCCGGTCAGCTTTATCCTGCGCCCACCTTCCACCGGCATGTTAGACATGGCCGCCGACCACTCGCCGCCCACGCCGCGGGAGTTGAAGTACCACCGGTTGTCGGTGCTCACCATGATCTGCCACCCGTGTCGGCTTTCCGGATAGTCGCCGACGGCGAGTATCTGCAGTTCGCCCTTCGGCGTCTCGGGCTCCACATCCGCACTGACGCTGAAGGCCCCCGAGCCGAAATCGAAGCCGGTGGGGTTCTCGATCTGCAGGTAACCGCCCTGCCCCAGGATGAGGGCACCGTTCTCCCAGGGGATGTTCGCCACGAGCTTGCCGTGGTTGTTCTGGCCGGACAGGTCCTGGACGCGCTCTGCCGGTCTGCTGGCGAAGTCAAACCGGACAAGCTCCACGCGCTCGTCCACTTCCAGTTCCGCAGGCCGTGTGAACTCCACCTGCGGAACGGGCATTCGGTACAGCTTGTACTGTCCGGTGCGGTTGTTCTCGAAAATGATCTCGGCGCCGTCGGGGGACCAGGTGGCGCTGCGGGAATTGCCTTCGCCGGTGTCAAGGCGCGCGAATGCCCCCGTCGCTACCTGCAGGAGATAGATGCCCCAGCCCGGATCGCCGGGGCGATACCCGGTGCAGGCAATGACTGAGCCGTCCGGGGACCAGCGCGGCCCGTACATGCTCATGTCCTGACTGGTCAGCTGGAATCGCCGGGTTGGCCTGTCCGCCTTGGCGAGCCGGATGCACCAGTTACTCCGGAACCCGTTGACGAACCCGTAGGCAATATGCCTGCCGTCGGGGGAGATGTCGGGCTGCATCATGGCGTTGTCCATGGCGTCCTGGGCATCCAGAGTCTCGGGCTCGCCCCCTGCAACCGGAACGCGCTGCAGGCAGACGGCGAAGTCCTTCATGCCGCGCGTGGTCGAGAAGAGGATGGACTGCCCGTCCTGGGACCAGGTGGGTGTATGGTCCCGGTCCACTCCGCCGGTGAGGCGCCGTGGTTCCCCGCCGCTCGCGGGCACGATATGCACGCAGTGGCCCAGTTCAATGCCCTGCACGGCGGTTTTCGTCAGGTGCACGTGCACGAAGGCCAAATGCGAACCATCCGGCGACCACGCCGGGAACTGTGACTCGCCGGGACCCTGCACCACCGGGGTGACCTGCCCGCTTGCCAGGTCCAGGACATAGATGTCCATGCTGCCAGCGCGGTCGGACTGGAACGCCACTTTCGTGCCGTCGGGAGACCAAGCGGCCTCGGTGTCATCCCCGGGGCCCTCCGTGATCTGAGTGACCTGAGGTACGGCCGGCAGGGCTGCCATGGTCAGCCCCCCGAGGATCCATGCCAACGCTTTCATACCATTATCCTCCGGGACGACTGCTGCGCGACGCGAGGGTCTGTTTCGCCCCTGTCGACGGGGAGACCTGCCCGACCTGCCGAAAGGTGCGGCCGGGCTGTGCGGCGAATCCCTACACAACCACTGCGTCAGGAGACCAGACTGCGATGCGACACGGTACACACGAGGCGGACTTGTGCGTGGTCGGTGGCGGGCTAGCGGGAATGTGCGCGGCGATCGCCGCGGCGCGTCACGGGGCGAAGGTCGTGCTCATGCACGACCGCCCGGTGCTGGGTGGGAATGCGTCATCCGAGGTGCGCATGTGGATCTGCGGCGCAAGCGCCCACGGAGCCAACCTGCGGGAGACTGGGATTATTGAGGAGATCGAGCTGGACAACATCCGTTACAACCGCTCCACCACCTATGCCATCTGGGACGCGGTGCTTTACGGGAAAGTGCTGGCCGAGCCCAATATTACGCTGCTGCTGAACTGCTCGTGCAACCAGGCGGAGATGGATGGGCAGCGGATTGTGTCCATCACGGGCTGGCAGGGCACCGCGGAGACCTGGCACACGGTGCGGGCAAGGCTTTTCGCGGACTGCTCTGGCGACAGCATTCTCGCCCCTCTCTCAGGCGCGGAGTTCAGGATCGGGCGGGAAGCCCGGGCTGAGTTCGACGAGGATATCGAGCCGGAGATCGCCGACCAGCGCACCATGGGTATGAGCTGCCTGGTTCAGGGGCGAGAGATGGACTCGCCCCAGGAGTTCGTGCCGCTGCCCTGGGCCAACCGGTACGGCTCCTGCGCCGATCTGCCCCACCGTGGCCACGGGGTGAACAGCACCAACTTCTGGTGGATCGAACTGGGCGGGGAGCAAGACTCCATCCACGATACCGAACGCCTGCGCGACCAGCTGCTCAAGGTCTCCTACGGCGTCTGGGACCACATCAAGAACCACTGTGAACAGGACGCGACCAACTGGGCGCTGGAGTGGGTCGGGCACCTGCCTGGCAAGCGCGAGAGTCGCCGGTATATCGGCGACCATATTCTGACGCAGAACGATATCCGGGCCGAGGGGCGCTTCGATGACCTTGTTGCGTACGGCGGCTGGTCCATGGATGACCACCATCCCGGCGGGATGAACTGGCCCGGGCAGCCCACCATCTTCCACCCCGCTCCCGCACCGTATGGCATTCCATACCGTTGCCTGTACTCGCGCAACATCGACAATTTGCTGTTCGCCGGGCGGAACATCAGCGCCACCCATGCCGCGATGAGTTCGACCCGGGTGATGGCCACTTGCGCCACCATGGGGCAGGCTGTTGGCACGGCGGCAGCCATCGCGGCGGCGAACGGGCTGAGCCCCCGCGGCGTGTATGAAGACCGAGTGAGCGAACTCAAGCAGGCGCTCATGGAGGATGACTGTTACCTGCCCTGGAACGTCCGGCAGGTTCCCGAGCGGTCGCTGAACGCAACGCTCTGCGCGTCCGAAGGCGATCCGTCGCCGTTGCGCAATGGGATTGACCGGCCGGTGGGGGAGACCGAGAACGCCTGGTCGTGCGCTCCTGGCGGGTGGGTGGAGTACCAGTTCGCGGAACCGGCGCAGGTGAATGCGGTGCGAATCGTGTTCGACAGCGACCTCAACCGCAAGGGCAAGAATATGCCGGCCATGTTCCCGCTGGACCCCTCAGCCCACAGCATCCCGGCCGCCTGTTCGCTTTGTCCGGGCGCTCCGGAATCCATGACGCGGGCGTTCCGAATAGAGGTCGAAGATGCCGACGGCGCCCGGCACGAGGTGGCCTCCTATCAGGGCAACTACCAGCGCCTGGTGCGCCTGCATCTACCCGTGGTCTGCCGCGCGGTGCGTCTGGTTCCCGAAGGAACCTGGGGAGCAGAGCGCTGCCGGTTATTCGCCTTTGACGTACGCTGAACAACTGCGTGGCGGATGCTTCGCCACCCCAAGCCATGGAGGGCCGAGAATGGACAACGTCCGGGTCATACCGTGTCTGGACATAAAGGACGGCCGCGTGGTCAAGGGAGTGCACTTCGTCGACCTGGTGGACGCAGCCGATCCGGTGGAGGCGGCCAAAGCGTACTCGGAAGGCGGGGCCGACGAGATCGCCTTCCTGGACATCACCGCCACCGTGGAGAAGCGGCGGACCATGTTCGACGTCCTGCGCCGAGTGACCGCCGTGGTGGATGTTCCGGTCACCGTAGGTGGCGGGATCAGGAGCTGTGAGGACATCGAGCAGGCCCTCTCCGCGGGAGCCTCCTGCGCGTCCATCTCCAGCGCCGCGTTCCGTGCCCCTGATATGGTCCGGGAGGCCGTCAAGGAGTTCGGCTCATCGCGGGTACTGATCGCCATCGACGCGGATGCCAATGAAGCGCTACCCTCGGGCCGCGAGGTGTACATCGACGGCGGCCGCACAGGCACGGGACACGATGCCGTGGAGTTCGCGAAGAGGATGGCTGACATCGGCGTGGGGCAGATTCTGCCCACATCAAAGGCGACTGACGGGACCTGCGAGGGCTATGACATCCCGCTCACCCGCGCCATCGCCGAGGCCACCGGCCTGCCTGTGATCGCCAGTGGCGGGGCAGGGAAGCTGAGCCATTTCCACGAGGCGGTGACTGAGGGACACGCAAGCGCCGTACTCGCGGCTTCGGTGTTCCATTTCGGGACTTTCACGATCGGCGAGGTAAAGGAGTACCTGGCAGCTCAAGGGGTGCCGGTTAGGTTGTAGTCCGGCCCCCGCCTGTGAGCCATCAGTCCCCGGTCAGCAGGTGAACCGCGGAGGCGTCGAAGGAGGCGGTCACGGGTCCGCCTTCCACGACGGCGCACTCCCCGAATGCCTGGCGAGTCATGGTCACGGTCATGGGCAGTCGCCCCTCGACGCTCAGCCTGACCAGCTTGCCCCGGTCATCCACTCGCGCCAGGGTCCCATTGACCTGGTTCAGCTGCCCTTCCGGGAGTTCGGGGGCCAGACTCCCCGGCCGAAGGCTGATGTCCTCGGGTCGCACAGTAGCTAGCAGTTTCCCGAACTCGGGGATCTGCGGCACCGAGAGCCACTGCCCACCCACCAGCCCGACCCTCCCCGCCACAGGGTCGGTATGCTCCACTGTGTATAGGTTACGCGAGCCCACGAAATGCGCGACGAACTCGCTCACGGGCTTGCGGAACACCTCGGCTGGCGTACCGACCTGGACGATCCTGCCGTCCCGCATAATGGCGATCTTGTCGCCCAGTTCCAGGGCCTCGTCGAAGTTGTGGCAGACGTGGATGACCGTGGTCCCGAACCGGTGGGCGATGCGGTCCAGCTCCACGCTGAGTTCGCCACGGGTGTTCTCATCCAGCGCGCTCAGGGGCTCGTCTAGGAGGAGCAGGGTGGGCTCGGGCGCGAGGGCCCTCGCCATCGCGCCCCGCTGGGCCTCACCGCCTGACAGGGTGCGTGGCTTGCGGTGCAGCAGGTGTCGGATCCCTAGCATCCCGGCGAGTTCCTCGGCGCGCCGGGCGCGTTCCGGCGCTGGAACGCGCTTGATCGAGAGCGAGAACTCGATGTTGTCCTGCAGGCTCATGTGCGGAAAGAGGACATAGTCCTGAGGCACGTAGCCCACGTTCCGCAACTCCGGGTCCAGGTCGGTCACATTGCGGCCCTCGAGCCAGACTTCGCCCTGGTCCAGCCGCCACAGTCCCGCGATGCACTCCAGGAGCACGGTCTTCCCCGCGCCTGTTGGCCCGAGCACCACGAAATACTCGCCCTGCTCGACCCGCAGGTCGAGGCCGCGAAGAGAGAACTGTCCCAGGTCTTTGACGGCGCCGCGCACTTCGATCATGGCTTGTCCACCGGGATGACATTGTACCGCGCCAGGATCTCAGCGGCTCCAGGGCTGCGGACGAACTGGATGAAGTTGCGGGCGCCGTCGGGGTTCTCCGCGCCCTTGGAGATGGCCAGCAGAATGGGCACGGGAGGCGCGATGTCGACGGGCAACTCCTGCGCAAGACGCACCGCGTCGCCCTCACCCTCGCGGCAGACGCTGAACACCACCGCCGCCTCGATGTCGCGCCCAAGGCCCAGCCACTTGAGCAGTTCGCATCCGCTCTGGGCATACACCACCCGATCTGCCAACTCATCCCAAAGGCCAGCCTTGCCCAGCGCCTGCTTCGTGTAATGCCCCACCGATGCTTTCTCCGGGTCGCCAACACCAATCTTCCCGGTGCCGTCGCGATGCAGCGCGGCCATGGTTGCATAGCGCTCAGCAGCGGCGCCCGTGGACACGATCGAAAGGGTCGTGGCGCCGAATGCCACGGGTTCCTCGAACTGCGCCACACCCTCCTGCGATAGCCGGTCAATCTCGAACTGGCCCAGGCTCGCAAAGAGGTCGAAGTCGGCGGTCTCGCCCTTACCGGAGTAGAGGATGCACGGTGGGCAGGAGAACTTCAGCACAAGCCGCACCGTTGAGCGATCCGCCTGATAGGTGGCCGCGAGATCCGCGAAGAGCGCGCCCAGCGATGGGCCTCCCTGCACGGTGATGACCTCCGCGCGCTTCGCACAGCCGCACAGCAGCAGCGCGGGAAGACAGGCGACCAGCACCCACCGAAGCTGCCTCACCACAGGTACCCCCTGCCGCCCAATCTGCGGAATGCGAACAGAGCGAGGGTTCCCATAATGACCAGCAGAAGCGTAACGCTGATGGCCATTTCTACCTTGCCAACGGACATGTTCAGGAACACCGCAATGGACATGACCTCGGTCTTGAAGCGCGTTGCACCGCAGAACATGAGGATCGGGCCGAACTCGCCCGCCGCGCGCGCCCACGTCATGACGGTTCCCGCCACGAGGCCATTTCGTGCGAGCGGGAGCACGACCCGGAAGAAGGCCTGCCGTTCGGTGCAGCCAAGGGTCCGCGCCACCTGTTCCATGCGGGGATCAACGCCGTCGAATGCGGCTTTGAGGCCACGCACCGCGAAGGTTCCGCAGGATACGAACTGCGCCAGAATGATCCCCTGTGTGGTGAAGACAAAGGGCATGATGTGCTGCTCAATCCACACCCCGATCGGCGTCTGAAAGAAGATTAGCAGGGCAATACCGCCTACCAGCGGAGGCAGCACGATGGGCAGGTCAATGATGGTGTCCACAAGTTCCTGGAACGGCATCTTGTACCGGCTGAGGGCGTAGCCGGCTGGGATGCCGAGGAGCACCGCTAAGGTTGTCGTGATCGTTGTGGTGACCGCCGTGAGTTTGACCGCAAACAGCACTTCCTCGGAAACCACGGCCGAGAAGAACGTCGGAGCGTCCAGGTATGTCACCATCGCCACGAGAACGATTCCGATGAACCCGAGCAGCAGCAGCAGTGAACTCACGACCAGATAGCGGAACAGCGCCGCCTGTGCCTTGCGCTTCAGATCAGTCATTGGCAGGGAGCATCCACGATTCTTCGGCCAGCTTCTGGCCCTCAGGACCCGCAATCCAGTCGACGAACCTGGTAGCCACGTCCTTGTGTTCGGAGAACTTGAGGACACCGATGGGGATCGCTATCGGGGGGGATAGAGTCTCGGGTATTGGCACGATGTCGGTGTCGGCCTCGATCTCCTTGGCCGTCATTCGCCACACGATGGACACGTCGAGGGACTTGAGCTTCACGAGGTATCCGAGTTCTGGAACGTTTCCGGCACGCATCACGATGTTCTTCTGGGCCTGCTCCAGCAGGCCGGCCTTGGTGAGAATAGACTCCGCCACTAGCCCGATTGCTGCCGCATCGGGCTCGCCCACGCCCAGTCTGATTCCGGGTTTCACTACGTCCTCGAGCTTCTGAATGTTCTTTGGGTTGCCCTTCTGCACCAACAGAATGGGCTCGAAGTACCCTACCAACTCCGTCTCCCCGTCGATGAACCCGCGTTTCCTCGCCTGGTCCATGTAGAACTCCTCCCCGGGCATGTAGAGGTCGCCACGCTTGGCGAAGGTGAGCTGGCCCAGGAGGCAGCCTGACCCGGCGTAGCCCACATCAATCCGGACGCCCTTGTTCTTGGCGCAGAAGGCCTCGATCGCCTTATCCATGAAGGGTCGAATGCCAGCGCCGCAGTAGAGGTAGAGGGTCACGCGCTCGCCGCTTGCCGGCTGCTTCGCTCTGTCGAAGGCCCACTTCTCCCAGATGTCCTGGACCTCGTCCTCCATCATCATGTCGAGGAATGCCTTGCCGGCTTCCGGGTTCTTGCAGCCCTTGATGACCGCAGCCTGGGCGGGAATCGGGCCTGAGAGATCGGTGGGGATCTTGCCCAGAAGCTGGACCTTGCCCTTCATCTCCTGGGGCTTGCCGCCGACCTCACGCGTCTCGCGCGTACACGGATAGTACACGATCCCCACGTCCGCCTTGCCCGAGGAGAGCTGAACCTTCACCTGCGAGGGCTCATCGGTGCGCCACAGCTTGTCCTGGATCGCGTCCCAGACGCCCGCCTTCTTGAAGGCCTGCTCCGCGTAGAAGCCGGAGCTGTTCTGGTTACTCGGCACCGCGATGGTCTTGACCTCGGGCTTCTTCAGGTCTTCGAATGATTCGATGCCGCAGGGGTTCTTGTTCGCGACCATCATCGCGATGGAGTTGTAGGCAAAAGTGACCGGCTCGCCGTCGATGCGGTCTGCCTTGGCTACGCGCTCAACCTCGCGGTCCCCGAGACTGATGAACACATCCGGCGCGCCCTTGCCGTCGGCGATCTTCTCCGTGTGGACATCAATGTTGGCCACGTCTTGCTTGACCGTGACGTTGGGGTAACGCTGCTCGAACAGGTCCTTGATTGCTCCGTAGGGCCCGGCCACTCCGCAAGGCACGTATATCAGCAACTCGCCGCTGATGTCGGCTTTCGGGGTTGGCGCATTGTTTGGGCCTACAGGGGGCGTGTTGGCGGCGTCGGGGGACGGTTTCGGGCAACCGCTGAGCGCGATGACGGCCGCGATGAGTACCACAAACAGGGCGAATGGCAATGCGCGCATCTTGGTGTGTTCCTCCGGGAACGCGGAACTTGGGTGTTTACTCGGCCAAGAGCTTCTTGATTACCGCGTTGAGGTCCTCTTCGGTCCACTCGCCGCCCATGGCCATCTTGAACGTCACCTCAACCGGCTTGCCGTCCTTCTCGTACGTCCAGGTCTGCTGGTCATTGATGAGGATCGCGCCGCAACTGAGCCCGGCCGCCTGCCACTTGTCGAAGCCTTCATCGGAAGTGAAGTCCACGAACTCGCTGGAGACGTCGTCGCCGAACTTCCCGGGCAGCGCTTCGATCATCTTCTTGATGTGGGCGTGACCCTCGTTACCCGGGTAGAAGGCCTGCACTCGGACTTTCGCGTTGGGATCAAGCCCCACCGCGCATTCGCCCAGTTCCAGGCAGCCGGTCATGCCCTTCTCGTCCAGGATTTTCAGGCCCTCTTCCGAGGTCACGAATTCGATGAAGGCTTTGGCGGCCGCCGGGTTCTTTACATCCTTCATCGTGGCGATGAGGCATGGCTGCAGCGTGTAGGTGTCCGTCGGGAACTCGCAGGCGATCTGGACCTTGCTGGTGCTGAGTTTCTCGGGGTTGGTCTCCAGCGGGCAGTTGCGGTAGGCGATCCCCGCGTCCACCTTGCCCGATGCGACCATGGTGTGCGACTGGATGGCCTGCTTGGTGAGCACGAATTTCGGCTGGAGTTCATCCCACAGGCCAAGCTTTGTGAGAGCTTCCTTGCCGGACGCGCCAACCGAGTTCTTCGCCGGGTCAGGCGAGGCGATGCGCGCGCACTTGCGCAGGTCTTCAGGAGATGCCACCTTCAGCGTGTTGTTCTTGTTCTGGATGATGACCAGTTCGAAGCTGCCGATGGTCTTCGCCTGGGACGCATCAACGAGCCCGGCCTTCTCGACGAGACCCAGCTCCACGTTCCCGGGCGAGATGAACACGTCGGCCTGCTCACCCTTGTTCGCCATGCGTTCCACAAGTATCCCCGCATTGTCGTAGACACCATGCACCTTGAGTTGCGGGTGCAGTTCCTCGAACCGGTCGATCACTCCGCGGACCGGGATGATCATCCCGCAGGGGACGAACACAGTGAGTTCGCCGGAGATGTCCCCGGCGGCCGCACCGTGAGCGGGCGGAGAGGGAGCGTTCACCTGCGGCGTCTCGGTGGCGGCAGGCTTCTGGCCACAGCCAGCGACAGTGAGCACTACGATTGCCAGCAACGTGGCGACCAGCAGCAGGTTGCGCATCCGCGTCTCAGGCCTCCTTGGGCTTCCTCTTATTCCATCATACAGGCGCAGATGTACTGGCCGACCTCGCTCGCGAAGATCGCGGCGAGCGTGGTGGACAGGATCATGATCACAAGCTGGTATGCAGCTGTCTTCTTCCAACCCACCGCCCGGGCAATGATGAACGTCCCGGGCAGACTGAGCCCCGCGCCCGTGAGTAGCACCGCCAGAGCGGGGCCCACATCCATCCCGAGCTTGAGGAACGCCTTCGTGAACGCCACTTCGGACAGGATCGGGAAGTACATGAGGCATCCGAAGATGTCGGCCACGAGGATGGGCTGGATGAACTGCCAGAAGGTCGCGTCGTCCGGCGCCGGACCCACCATGCGATACACAAGCTTCACGTCGATGAAGGCGGCGATGGCCCCGATCGCGAGGACGGCGGGGATGAGCACCGGGATCACGAGCTTGATCAGGCCCCACGATTCCCGCATCCAGTCCGCCAGTTCGTACCGCTCGAACTTCCTGAAGGCGAGGGTGACGATCCCCGCCACCAGGACCCCCATCCCGATGAGCCGGGGCGTCCAGGGCATCTCCCAACTTCCCAGGACCACCAGCGCGAGGAGCATCGCGAAAAGCCACCAGATGCGGGCGTGGGCGTCTCCGTCATCCACCAGCGCGGGGGTGTCATTGGCGCGCTCCTGCTCCTCCCGCCGGAATATGAACGCCATGAGCAGGCCCACGAGCAAAGCGATGATTGGAACGCCCACGGCGCGCCACAGGCCCAGGCGCCAGCCGATGACCTGGATGGTGAAGATGATCGCCACAACGTTGATCGCCGGACCTGCGAAGAGAAAGGTGAACGCCGGGCCGATCCCCGCGCCGCGGCGGTAGATGCTCACGAACAGCGGCACTATATTGCACGAGCACAAGGACAGGACCACCCCGGACACCGCCGCGGCAGTGTATGCCTTGCCCTTGTGCGCGCCCGAGCCGAGATACCGCAGGATCACGGTGGCAGGCACGAACGCGGCAATTGCCCCGCCCAGGATGAAGGCGGGCAGCATCGTGGTGAGGGCCTTCCAGCTCAGAATGCAGCAGCTGAAGACATCCACGATCCCCAGGAGCGCATCCGCCGGGCGCTGCGGCAGGCGCTGGACGACAGCGTTCCCGGCAACCACCAGTGCTCCGGTCAGGTGCAGCACAAGCAGCAGTCCGAGCAGGGCTGCTGTTCCGTAGGCCAAGGCACGCCATGGCTTGCGGGGTGGGCAATACGGTTCCTGCGTCTCGACCAGGTTCTTCTCGGTCATGTCGCCTCGCTTCAGCAATCTCCCACCCATCGGGTATGTGACTGGAAGCAGGACAACGGCCGGGAGCGGGGCCAGCCACGCTCGAAGGGGGTGTCACGCGGCATGTGTCTCTCGGCCCCTGAGTCCCCGGCCGGTCGTGCGATGTGACTTCACGTCACTCTAACACGAGAAGAGCCGCGCGCGGTTCGCCGCGGGTGGAAAGTAGGCGCAAGGAATCAGCAAGAAACGGGTACGGCCCAGGTAGGCGATTCGCCGAGCTCCTACGCGTCCTCCATGATCACCGCCTGATGGACGCACAACTCGGGCAGAATAAAGCCTTGCGGACCCAGCTCGATGGGTTCACCCGAGGGCGCGAGGCGAGCGGCCGCAATCCGTGACAGCAGTTCCGGCGAGAGTCTCACTTGAACCGCTCGCAATACCTCCGCGTCGCTGCGCCCGTGCATGTACTCCCCCGGCCCGAAGCCGTGGTTGACGAAGTGCAGCACGAACCGGCTCGGCTGGCGGCACAGGGAAGCCTCCACGCGGTTCCAGCCGCCCACCGACACCCACTGTTCACCAAGAAGGTCCCGCACCCAGTTCTGGGCCAGCATCTCGGGCCAGGGGGAGCGGTCGGAGTCCTTGTTCGGCGCGGTGATGGGAATGGCGCAGGTCATGACAATTCCCTGCCCCAACCGGTTCAGGATGATCCCCGGCGTGCGTCCCCCCTGGTCTTCACGCGCCCAGAAGTTGGGCACCGTCTGGATGTCGCTGGTGCGCACCTTGTCGGCGAACTGGGGCACGAGTTGCGCCACGCTCTCGGCGGTGGTGGGTTCCAGAATGCAGGCGTTCCTCGCATACACCAGGACCGGGTCGCCAGGGGGCAGGTCCGCTGCAAGCCCTTCGGTGAGCGGGGCCAGGTAGAACGCGTAGGCCCAATCATCCCGCAGGCGACGGGCGCCGATGAGCGCCTCCAGCTCGGTGCTCCCCGACGCCAGTTCCTCCGCCGGGCACTCGAGAAGCAGCCGTCCGCCGGCCTCCACGTATTCGCGCAGGCGGCGGATCTCTTCTGCGCTCAGCCGGCGGTTCGCAGGCACGAGGATGAGCTTGTATGATGATAGCCCGGCCATATCAGGGCTGCAGGAGCTCTCGTATGGGGCCTCGGCTGACTCGCTATCTCCCAGCCGTGGGGTGCGCGCGTCGTCCAGCGCACAGGGCCCCACGGTTCTCCGCTGGCTGGTCACGGTGTCACGGGGTCCGTGCTCTGGACTGCGAGCACACCCGTGACCTGGGGGATTGGCACTCAGCGGCCATGCCGTCGCCTGATCCAGGTCCATGAACACGTTGTACTGTAGGTGGGCCTTGCGCAGGATCGCCGCCCACTGGTCGCAACCGGCGGGGCCACCTTCATTGGCAAGCACTCCCATCTCATACACCGGGCAGGCATCCGCGAATAGCTCTGAGCGGTCGCGCACCCATTTTCCCCAGCGAACCAGGCGCTCGATGTTGGCCTCGGAGAGCCGCCCATCCGGCGCGTGGGTGATGCCCATGGTGTAGGTGCCGCCGGCGATGAGCGTCCCCAGGCTCTCCACCTTGATGAGCGTGTCGGGTTTGAGCTGATTGTGGGACCAGCACACCTCGGAGCAACTCAGCAGTTCGAAGGGGCGGCCGTCATTGCGGTGGCTGCGCGAGGTGACGCTGAGCGAGACCGGGTTGTGGGCCTCCCCTGACAGGAAGTCGGCAAGCTCATCACACATGCGGTACATCGGCATGCGGCGGCGTCCGGCGCCATTGAAAGTCAGTGCTACTGGCCGGTCCTTCGCCATGAGCATCGTCTTCAGTTCGGCCAGAAATGCCCTGTAGGTGCGCGCCCGGAATTCGTCATGCCGACGGGTCCCGGCGGCATCCAGCAGGTGCTGGCCGCTGTACCACGCGCTGTACTGGCGGTGGCAGTAGTCGCAGAAGCAAGTGTCCCGATCGAGTTCCTTCGCGTGCCCCGGCAGGTAGAGGATGTCGATCCAGACCCCGTCCACGTCGTAACGGGTAACCACCTCCTCAAGCTGCCGCACCGCGAACTGACGATACGGGCTGTTCAGGCAAAGCCAGTGGTAG
>JAGPGE010000468.1 GCA_018056145.1 Armatimonadota bacterium | reverse complement strand
CCAGGAATTGGTTCATCAGCCGCGCCGTCTGTTCCGGGTGCTCCTCGTGGGGGCAATGGCCGCAGGCGTCAATGATCTCCAGCCGCGCCGAGGGCAGGATCTTCACCAGTCTCTCCCCCACGTTCAGCGGCACGATGGGGTCCTGCCTGCCCCAGATGAGCAATGTGGGGACGGTGATCGTCGCATAGCGCGCTGACAGGGCGTCGATATCCGGCGGGATCATCTGCCGCGCGGTGGCCAGCATCGCTTCGCGTCCACCCGGGAGGGCAACCGTGGATGCATAGGCGCCTGCGACCTCCCAGGAGTACGCCCGGGGTTGCCGACAGGCGAGCCGGAGCGCAACTGCCGCGGCAAGGCGCAGGGGCGCGAGATGAACCAGCGCCTCCGCCAGCCCACGCGGGCGCAACAGGTACAGGAAGTAAGGCAGTCTCTGCGGAAGCGCCGCGCTGTCCACTAGCACCAGGCCGCGCAGACGTCCGAGGTCGGTCTCGCACAGATCGGCCGCAACCTGTAGCGAGACGCCGCCGCCGAAACTGTGCCCCACCAAAACAAGGTCGCGCAGGCCCAGCGCCAGGATGAACTCGCGGACCAGGGCTGCCTGCGAAAACAGCCCGTAATCACCGTCCCGGGGCTTGTCTGACTGGCCGTATCCCTTGAGGTCCACGGTGAGCACCCGGTAGCCTGGCATCGCGTTCACGATATCCCGCCAGGCATACGAGCTCTGGCCGAAACCGTGGACCAGCAACACAGGTGAGCCCGCGCCTGCGTCGGAATACGCGAGGTTCACGTCGCCGATCCGGACCTTGCTGACGGTCTCATCCGCACTCGTCGTCACGCGAATAGGCCCTCCCGCTGTCTCCTGCAGCGGGCCATTTCGCGCCGGGATACCTGTCCCCTCCCGGCCGGGCAGGATTCGGAACGTGGATGTCGGGGGATGATTTCACGCTTGCCTTCGACGCGCCGATTGCGGATGTGGTAATATGGACGAGAGCGTCTTGAGGGCGCAGGCCGTCCCGAACAGGGGCTGCCGAATTGGTGGAGTTGAGACGAGTTGACGACGGTCACACCATACCGTCCCAGGCGCAAGCGGGACCCGCGCGTTGCAGCCATCTTCTGGGAGGGCATCTATCTTGCCCTGCTGGTCGGCCTGCTCGCCGGAGCGGCGCTCTGGGCATTCCTGGTCATGGGCGGCGCACCCTTCGCGGACAGCCGGGCTCGCGCAGTGGCGACCTTGACAGCCTGCGCAGGGCTCGGCGCTCTGTTCTCGTGCGCTTGGGGCTGGGGCAGGCGGGCGCTGGAAACGCTGGCGCCAGACTGGGTAGCTGATGTCGGCGCGCGCCTGGAGTGGCTGGTGTGGCCCTTCGTCATGGAAAGCCAGGACGAACAGTATGACCGCGGCGAGGCGGTGGCGCAGATCGCCCAGACGATGGCCACGGCCATACTCTCGCCCATGCTGGGCCTGTCGCTCATGACGGCGGTGGGAGCTTCCGGGAAGCTGCGAGCCTTCTCGCGGGGAGCATTGACCGCTCTCGGCGTCCTGGGAGCGGCGATCTGGATCGTGCTCGCGGTGGCGCTCTGGCATTGGCTGTTTCCGCCGGTCGCGGCGCAGATTGTGGAAGACCCCGCCGCGCCGGAACTTGTGGTCACAGGCGATCCCGACCCGGTCTCGAACGATGCGAACTACGACAGCAACCTGGAGTTGGCCGTGGCCCGGGCGAAGATGGCCAAGGCGAACGGAGAGCAGGACCGGGCCGTGCAGATTCTGGAGCAGGCCTTGCGCGATGCCCGGGCGCAGGGCAGGGACGTGGGGCATGTTGAGCTGCACCGGGTGCTTGGGTGGCTCTATGCAGGGCGTGGGGAGCTCGCCGCGGCGATGGTGATGTTCGAGACTGTTGCCCGCCTCACACCCGAGGATTCGCCCGAGCACACCGAGGCGCTGCAGACACTGGACAGACTGGCGCGCCGGGCTGGGCTCGCGACGGCGCCCGTCTCGACACCCAGTCAGGTGCTCGAACAGGACACGGACAGCTCAGAGAAGGCCGAAGAACGGTAAGCCGCCATTCCCATGGTGGCGATGGCACAAAGGCAGCAGGGAGGCCGATATGGCAAGGAAACTGGTGGATTGTCCGCATTGCGGCGGGAAGAAGAACTGCACCAAGAGCGGCGGCAGGGGCTGCAAGGCCTGCATGCAGGCAGCCGGGATGGGTCGCGGGGCGTGGTCGGCGGTCCGGTGCTCGTACTGCGGCGGACGGGGCAAGATCTGGGAGGAACCCGAAGAGGAAAAGGCGGCCGAAGCCGAGCCGACCGCGAAAGAGGTCTCGGATGAAGAGGTCGCCGAGAAGCCCGAGCAGTAGGAGTGCCTGCCGGTCTAGCAGCCGTCCGCGCGCACAATAGCCACAAGATCACCGGATTCGTCCGACAAAGGCGGCCGGTGGTCTTTCTTTCGTGAGCGGCTTGTGGCATAATGGCCTGTCGGAATGAGTCCAGGCGCGGTTGCCACCGGGTCGTTTGGTCTTCCCCGTTGAACTCCCGGGCGGTGCGGACACCGCCCGGCCACAGATTACGGGCCCGGCCGATGTGCCGGCCCGTGGATATAGGGAGTGCCTCAATGCCAAGAGACATCGATGTTCTGCCCGTGTTCCCCCGTGGCGAGATCACCTTCGCCCCAATCCCGCTGTTCCAGTATGACGGCGACCTCAAGACCGAGATAGCCCGAGGCCTTGGCCGTACCGATGCCCTTAAGCTCCTCGAATACATGCTCACCATCCGCAATTTCGAGGAGATGATCATCAAGCTCAAGAACGGCAAGTTCGAGCCCCTCACCCGCTACAAGTTCATCGGCGCCACCCACCTGTCCATCGGGCAGGAGGCAGTCGCGATCGGCGCAATGTCCGCCCTGCGCGGCGATGACTACATCACCAGCACCCACCGCGGGCATGGGCACTCCATCGCCAAGGGCGCCTACGCCCTGGAAAATGCCGACGTCAAGTTCCTGATGGACTTCGTGAATCAGGAAGGCGACCCTGGTGATCCCCGCGGCCTGCTGGACTGCGCGATCCAGGAGCACCTCAACCGGACCATGGCGGAGCTGTTCGGGAAGGAGGAGGGTTACTGTCGGGGACGTGGCGGTGGCATGCACATCGCCGACTTCCACGCCGGGCATCTCGGCGCGAATGCCATCGTCGGCGGCTCGTATGCAATCGCCGTGGGTGCTGCGCTCGCGTCCATGAAGCTGGGGCAGGACCGCCTGTGCCTGTGCATCGTCGGCGACGGCGCCACCAACAACGGCATCGCCCACGAGGCCTACAACTTCGCCAGCATGGCCCAGTTCAAGCAGGGCTGCCCGGTGATCTTCCTCATCGAGAACAACCAGTATGGCATGACGGGGCAGGAGCGCGGCGAGGTGACCGGCGTTGACTACCTTGCGCGGCGTGGAGCTGGCTACAACCTGCAGAACATGCACGCCGAAGTGGTCAACGGCATGGATGTCCTCGCAGTTCGTGATGCGGTCTCCCGAGCAGCCGACCTGTGCCGCAATGGCCAAGGCCCTGTGCTCTTGGAGTGCATGACGTACCGCTACATGGGCCACTCCCTGAGCGATACCCGGGAGACCTACCGCAGCCAGGAAGAAGAGGACGCCTGGCAGAAAGTTGACCCGATCAAGCTCTACGCCACGGCCCTCGTGAAACACGAGGTCGCCTCAAAGGATGAAGTCCGGCTCATTAGGGATATCGCCCGGGAGCGCATCGAGCGCGCCACCCTGTTCGCGTACGAAGCCCACGACCCCGACCCGTCCACCATCTACGAGGGCCTGTTCGCGGACACCACCTCCGACGACCTTGACCCGAAATGGGCGACCCCGAAGGAGTCCCTCGTTTCCGAACCCTTCGTGCAGAAGCGCGATGGACAGGGCCGCATTCTCTATCGCCATGCGGTTATTGAAGCGCTCATGGAGGAAATGCTGCGCGACAAGCGCGTGGTCCTGTATGGTGAGGACGTGGCCGATTACGGCGGCGCATTCCAGGCCACCAAGGGGCTGTTCGAGGTCTTCGGGCGCGAGCGCGTCTTCAATACCGCGATCTCCGAAGCCGCGATCATCGGCACCGCCGCCGGCGCATCCATGGCCGGTCTGCGCCCCGTCGTTGAGCTGATGTACATCGACTTCATCCTCATGACCATGGACCAGCTTGGCAACCAGGCCGCCAAGAACCGCTACATGTTCGGCGGCAAGGCCAAGCTTCCCATGGTTGTGCGGACCACCATCGGCGGCGGGAAGGGCTACGCCGGGCAGCACTCGCAGAGCCTGGAAGCGGTGGCCACCATGTTCCCCGGGCTCAAAGTCATCGCGCCCAGCACCGCGTATGATGTCAAGGGCCTGCTCAAGTCCGCGATCCGCGACGACAATCCGGTCGTGTTCATCGAGCACCAGCACTGCTACACCTTCACCGACGAAGTGCCGGACACCGACTACACCATCCCCATCGGCGTGGCGCGCGTGGGCCGCGAGGGCACCGACGTCACCGTGGTGGCCTACAGCTGGATGTACCACCGGGCCATGGAAGCCGCGGCGCTCGCCGAGGCCGAAGGCATTTCTGTCGAAGTCGTTGACCCGCGCACCCTGGTGCCACTGGACGTGGACACCATCGCGGCGTCGGTGGAGAAGACCGGGAGACTGGTGTGCGTGGTGCAAGCGCCGTCCGTGGGCTGCTTCGCCGAACACATCGCGTACAAGGTGCAGGACCGCTGTTTCGCGTCCATGAAAAAACCAGCGCGAATCGTGTCAGCCCATGATGTTCCCCCGCCCATGGCGGCGACGCTGGAAGACGAGAACCTGCCGACTCCCGAGAAGATCCTGGCGAACATCAAGGCGCTTATGGATTAGCCTGAGCACATGAGACCGGACAGCACAACGGGGACGGAATGCATTGCATCCGTCCCCGTTTTTGGTTCTCTACCGGGCTGTGGTCGTCATCGTCTCGTAGAAATGCGCGAGCCCGTCTCTGCTTTGCCTTAGCTGCCTGCATTTGGGAGAAGGACTCCCGGGGTGGGTCGTTTCCGACATTCCACCAAAACTGTCGCTTCGGCAGGTTAGGCCAGACGGGCTCGTGTCGCAACTGCGAGATA
>JAGPGE010000467.1 GCA_018056145.1 Armatimonadota bacterium | reverse complement strand
CCCCTGTAGAGAACCCGGAGAGGGACATTGACGCGGGATAGGCAAGGAGGGCGACGAGGAGGATGCTCAGGTAGTCGTACGAGCGCACGGCGAGCACGAGGAGGATCACCAAGAGCGCGATCCAGAGCCACTGCGGCGCCAGAGCGACGGTGGTGCCCACTATGCCGGATGGCGATATCCGGTGCACGATCCACAACGCAACGAGCAAAGCAGACCCCGCATCACCCACCCAACGCAAGACGCTGCGAGGCTTTCCCACCGTCCGTACCCGAACCGCCGGGTCGCCTGCCATGTCAGCCCCCCACCAGCAGGTCAGCGACCACCGGCCGGTGGTCGGAAGGCCCCGGCCCGCCGGTGCGCGCCGACACCGGACGCACACCGTTCCCGCACCAGACGTAGTCGATCCGCCAGGCAGGCACCCGGCGCCTCGCGAGATACGTCAGCCCGAATCCGAACCGCGTGGCCGCGAAAGCGTCGGTTAGGCGCGCGGCCAGCATGCGGTACGGGGTCGAAGTAGGCGGCAGGTTCATGTCGCCGCAGACCACCACCGGGAGATCGGAGGGCAGGTGCGAAAGTACGTGCCCCACATGAGCCGTGCGCAGCCGGCTGGAATCGAGCAGGTACCGCTGGAACTGCCCGGCCTCCGGGATCAGCTCCTGCGAGCCCGCAGCGGTTACACGGAAGTGGGCGTTCATGAGCACCACCGGCCCGGCAGGGGTCTGGAGTAAGTACGCCGCCACGCCCTCGGAGTCCCCGCCATCCAGAGGCATTTCGGCCAGCGGGAAGCGACTTATCACCCTCAAGTCGTGCCTACCCGCGCGGTGCCAGTCATCCCAGTACCGGTGATAGGCTCCAAAACCGGCCTCCTGCAGGCAGATCACGTCCGCGGAGAGGGCATCGAGTTCCCAGAGAATAGCGCCGGGGTCCCTGTGGGTTCGGTGGCCCAGGACATTCCAGGTGACCACGCGCAGGGGAAAGGGGGTTTCTGCGCTAGAACCCGGGCTTCCGGTGGCCAACGCGAACCCGCCCAGCACACTTGCGGCCACAACAAGCGCCAATGAGTTCAGCGCAAGCAGTCCGAACCGCCGCGCGAGGCCGGTCCAGGCCAGCAGTGCCATCGGCGCGACGCACCACACCCACTGGGGCGCCAGCGCAACCAGGCAGCCTGCCCAGTGTCTTTCGCCGAGCCACTCGCGAACCCCCCAGGCCACTCCCAGGGCAACCACGTAGGCCCACGAGAGAGCTCCCGGCAGCGCAGACCGCCGCCGTCGCCAGGTCATTGTGCCCCCTGCGGAGCGGCGGGCAGCAGGAGGTAACTGCGGGTCTCGCCCAGCTGCAAGTCCAGGGCCAGCGCGTCCACGGCGCTCCACAGTTCGGAGCCGTCAAACGCCGACACAACCCGCCTCGGCTCAGGCAGCTGCACGGTCTTCGCGCCCGGCGAAGTGGCCGTGATGGACAGGAACTTCCCGTCGGTCAGGATCACGTCATCCTGCTCGCTGTAGATGTGCACGCCGCACCGTCGCGCCAGACCGCGCAGAATCGCCGCCGGACAACGCACCGCCCCGATGTATGCGCGCAGACCATCCGGCCCTTCCTTCGCGCCCGCGGCGGCCTGTCCATTCGCATAGGTGCCGAAAACCAGCGCCCCGTCGGGATCGACCGCCCAGCAGGGCTCCAGCACCATCTCCGTTCCGAAATCGCCCTGCTCCCCGGTCAACCCAAGCCACTCGGTGTTCGCAGGCTTCACGCGACCGGGAGTCGGTTCGATCTGAACCATCCCCAGCCCCGTCAGTTCGCTCATGTTCGCGGCTGAGACATCCTCATTGATCGCTCCGCCGCCATACAGGTAGACCGCGCCGCGCCCGGAGGTCTCGCGCCTCACTGCCGCCCGTTCGGCGTCGTCCATCTGGAAGCTGTTTGCGAAGAAGTAGACCTTCGCCGGCGGAACGCGGCCGGCAACCAGATCACTAAGCAGGTAGATCCCGAAAGGCGCGCCGACCCGGTAGAATTGGGAGCGCATTTGGTAGACCAGCGGGCTGTGCAGCGCCCGGTCGCACTTCGTGTAACACGGGCTCTCCTCGTCCACGACCAGGGCAATCTCCGGCGCCCACTGCGCGGGCTCGTCGATGCGCTCCTGGTACAGGCGCTGCATCGGGGCGATGTGATCCCAAATGTCCGCGCCGTTGAACCACCCCGCATTGCCCAGGTCCATGTACCAGGTGGCCAACCTGCGTGGCCACAACTGTCCGAAATTGCGCTCCAGTACCCAGTACGTGCCCGATGCGTTGTCCACTCGCCCATAGCCGGAATCAGGCGGGGTCAGGTACGTGCGCGTGTCGTCCTCATTGAGCCAGAGCTTGCCCCCGGTGCGCACGCTGTCCACCGCGGACATGAAGCATCCCGCACCGCCCTGCTCCCGGTCCAGATACGAAATCGGCGAGCACAGGATGTCCACGTCCGGGCAGTCGATGAGCCGGCGCATGGCCAGATGTCCGCTGCCCTGAGGCCCCAACGGCAACCCGTGCATGTCGAAAATGTACCCGTAGAACAGGCAGACCAGTTTCGCGCGGCTGGTCTCTTCCTTGATGACCCGGGACATCTCGACGAGCGGCTCCGCCATCGCGACCTGCTTGTACTCGAACCAGTCGATGACCGCGCGCTCTTTCACCGGGTCGCGCAGGAGCCCGTGGGTGGTGGAAAGCTGCTCTTCCGGGGCGGGGATCGTCACATTGCCGAAGGTGGTCCCGGGCCGGTTCCACGCCTGCGCCAGTGTCGCCGCGTCACCATACTTGCGCTCCAGCCACCGGGCGAAACCCCGCTCCATCGCGGGCGAGAAGTCGCTCAGGCGCGGCTCCCAGGACCGTTCGTAGAACCACTCGCCCGTATGCTGCCCGCACGGGTGGTAGCCCAGCATGTTCTTGCCGAACCTCGCCTCGCAATGCCTCACCAATGCCCGCAGATGTACTAGCGCATCCGCGAGCCATTCCTGGGAGGCCATCGAGAAGCCATCGGTCCTCCCGTCATCGAAAAGCATCCGCGCATCCGGGTGCTCGTCCAGCCACCACGCCGGGGGAGCCATCCCGAATCGCGGCAACAGCAGGCCGTCCGGGTCTGCCGCGAGGGTCGCCTGGATCGCCCGATCCACCCCGGCGAAGTTGTACTCCTCGCCCGGCTTCGGCCAGGGCATGGGAATGCCGAAGGAGTACGTGCGCACCCCGGCTCCCCGCGCAAGCGTCACCTGTTCCTGGTAGACGGAACTCACCCCGCCGTAGATGGTCCAGGGCCCGCCGATATGCAGGGCCATGAAGTCCACGGTGCGCGGCCGGTCCGCTTTCATCCACAGCGAGTACGTATACTTCTGCCCCTCCTGAACGCTGTGCCGCGTCTGGTGGAAGTGCAGATGCATGGTGTTTTCGCCGGCATGCTCAATGTCAACACGCAGGCTCTGTTCGCCGCTGACTTTCGTGGTCGGGTCCAGCGTCCACTCGGCCTTAGCACCGGCATACTTGGCCTGGAACAGCGTCCAGTCTTTGCTGATCTCCTCCCGGGCGCCTTCCCAGTCTCCCTGCCTTACAAGGTTCACCGCCGGCTCGTCCACCTTCTCGCCGGGGTACAGCTTGATGTCGTCCACCCACACCGTCCCCGGGCCGTCGCCGCCCACGCGGAAGTGGATGCCCGAGTCCCCGTTCGTGGTCTCCGGGGCGATGAAGGTGTAGTGGTACTCTCGCCACTCGGTGCCAATGCGCTCCACGTGGGGCCCGGAACCGTCCGCCCAGCCGAAGAACATCAGCGGGCTGACGGGCTCCCCGTCGATGTGGATCATCGGCGAACCCGCGTGGTCTTTCACTTCCGCAGTCATGGCAGAGACTATCGTCCCGGGCATGAGCGCCACTCCGAGCACGGCCAGCATTGCGTTCCAGCGCCTCATGGTCATGGCGGCGTCCGGTCCCCCGGTCTCATGTGCGCCAGGTGGTCCCACTCAGCGGTATTGGGTTGGGCCCCGGCGCATGATCGATGGTGTCCTTGCCAAATGCGGTGGCTCCGCGGCCCTTTACTTCGCGAACTGATACGGCCGGCTGCGGCGGATGAACGGCTGCTTCGTCCCATCCGCAAGGGTGAACTCTCCCTTGGCCGCTATGCGGAAGGGCTCATCCACGCGGGTCACGGTCAGCGTCACCTGCTCGCCGACCGCAGGCAGGTCACCCAGTTCTCGGATCGCCTCGCCGCCCATGGTCTCCAGCACGAACTTGCCGCTCATCAACCGCGGCGCCACTCGGTGCGGGCCCATCGATTCGACGCGCGCGGTGATCTCCGCTGAATCGCCGCCGAACGCCACGATCTGCGACTCATCATCCGCGGGTGATGAGAACCTCACCAACGGGGCATTGTGGGGAAGCACGGCCTTCTCGCTCGTGATTGCCGCCCCGAAAGCAGGCAGCGCCTTGCGAGCAAGGGTCTCTCCCATGTTGAAGAGGATGAACCCGTCGGCGCCCAGTTGGCGCGCCGTCTCCATCTGGCCGATGGCTTGGTCATCAGGAATGCGCCAGTGCCCGATCCCGGCGTACAGGGGCACCACGCCGCCCACATAACCCACCTGGCGCTTGACGACATTCTCGAAGTACGTGTCGTTCTCGGTATAGTTCATGGGACAAACGAAATCCAGCCAGCCCTCGCGGCACCACAGCACCCAGTCCTGGCCGATGGAGTTCCTGGTCTCCGGGTAGCTGCCGAAAACCGCCGCCGAGATCTGGATGTGGGGCTTGATCTGCCGGGCCTGCTCGGATGTAGCGCGCACGAGCCGGGTGATCTGGTCGCAGCGGAACTGCCGCCACTCAACCCGCAGCTCGCCGCTCACACAGTCCGCGGGCCAGTCTTCCACCTTCCGGCCGATCTGCGCCTCAAACCGCTCGCGGCAGCCGTCGCAGTAACAGCTGTCGCCGTCCGGATAGCGGATGTAGTCGAAGTGCACACCGTCCACGTCGTACTTGCGCACCACTTCCAGCATGGTGTCCAGTTCGAGCTTGAAGTTGTCCGGATGCGAAGGGCACAGCCACGCGCGCTCTTCGCCGTTGGCGCGGGCCTGCAGGCGACCCTCCTCCCGCAACTTGTCCACGAACTCCTTCGGCGCGTTGGACAGATTCCA
>JAGPGE010000465.1 GCA_018056145.1 Armatimonadota bacterium | reverse complement strand
GTGGTACTCGGGGATCATCTGGGTTAGCACGATTAGCCCCTTGCCGTGGCGCAGTTCGGCGATCCCGTAGTGCGGTCCCTTGTCCTGAGCCTCGCGCTTGTCCCACGCCTGCTCGCGCCCGGTGCTCACCAGCGGCTTCCAGCCTGGGCCGAGGTCGTAGAAAGCGTCGTAGATGCTCCCACTGTGCACGTTAGCGAGTTCCCCTTTCCCGATGCGGTTGGGAGACTGGAAGATAGGGTGCTCGGGCTCGAGGATATCGCCCAGTTCATATGCCTTATCTCGTCGCATCGGGACCGGCAGCCACGGATCGCCCTGGTTCGCCCGGAAGCCCAGGAAGACCCCTCCGGAATCCACGAAGGCATCCATGAGCGAGGGGTCGGCATTGAGCACACTTCGGTCTTCGTCCAGGCCCCAGATGATGAGGTCGTACCCGAAGGGGGAGACCCCGGTGAACCCGCCCTTCGAGACCCGCTCGTGCTCCACACCGAGCGCCTCCAGGCCACGGGTCACGAAATTCCCGGGTTCGGCCACAAGGAGCACCTTCTGTGCCGGCGCGGCGATGGCTCCCGTTGCTAGCATGGCGATGAGTGATGGCATGAGTATCATCGTGTCACCTCTTGCGTGGGCTAAAGTTTGTCCGTCGTGTCAGAGTCAGGACCGCAGCACGCAGGTTCGCATTCCCTCGCGGGTGGTAGTTCACGCTGGGTCGCGGCGGCCATCGAATGCCGTCGGTCCAGTCGTTCCAGGATCACGTACATCGCCCAGACGAAGATCACCGCGGTGACCACCGTGGACGCCGGGAACGACCACCAGACGCCCGTTAGCCCCCACGCCGCCGCGAACCAGTAGGCCATGGGCACCTTGAGCACGATGTTGCGCAGAAGGTGGGAGAGCATGGCCATCCAGGTCATCCCCAGGCCCTGGTAGCCCGCGGACATCATGATACTAGCGCCGATCAGGGGATAGACCGGCATCTGAATCCGCAGGTATTCCACGCCCATGGGTAGGAGTTCGGCATCCCGGGTGAACACCCCGAAGGCGAAGGCCGGAAAGGCGAAGATGATTGCCCCGACCGCGCCCATCAATGTTGCCGCCAGGCCCGCGGCGGTCCAGATGGTCGCCCGGCAGCGCTGGATCGCCCCCGAACCCAGGTTGTAGCCCACCATCGGCACCACGGCCGAGAAAAGGCCGAAGACGGGGGTGAAGGCGAACCCCTCGATGCGAAACGCGATGGCCAGCATTCCAACCGAGAAGGGGTTGATCGTGACCATAAGCGCGTTGATGAAAACCATTGACAGGGACATCGCTGCCATGCCGATGCTCGCGGGAAGGCCCAGCCAGTAGATGCTCACGACCACCGGCCAGCGCCAGAAGCCGGTCATGCCGGGGACTCTGCCGGGGCGCACTTCGGACTCGCGGGAGCACAGCCGCGCAAGCAGGGCAAGGGCCATCAGGCTTCGCGTCAGTACAGTCGCGACCGCCGCGCCGCGAACACCCCAGCCCAGACCGAAGATCAGGTACCAGTCCAGGATGATGTTCGCGACATTGGAGATGATCCCGATCTTCATCGGGGAGACCGTGTTGCCCTGTGCCCGCAAGGCGCCGTCTGCCGCCGCGCCCAGGTGCATCATGAAAATCCCCGCGAACATGATCCCCGCGTACTGCCGGGAGTACTCGATGATGGCGTGGTCTCCACCCATCCAGCGGAGGATCGGCTCAAGCAAGAGCAGGAGCAGGAGGGTCAGCGCGGCGCCGACAACCAGGCTGATGACCAGCCCGTGGTTCACGATGTCCCGGGCCTTGTCGGGCTCCTTGGCACCGAGGTGGCGTGACACGGATGCCGCTATACCGACGTTCACCGCCTGCGACACGGCGAAGGCGGTGAACATTACCGGGCCGATGAGCCCGACGCCGCTGATCTGCTCCTTCCCCAGCCGGCTGACGAAGAGAGTGTCCGCGACTTCGAATAGCGTCTGCATGACCCCACCGGCGGCTGCCGGGAGCCCAAGCGTGACGAGGGTGGGCAGGATCTTCCCCGTGCCCATTTCATGCGAATCGAGACGGCGCAACAAGCGGCTCAATAGATGCGGGTCACGGCCAAAGCGGCCAATCCCTGTGGGGGGATCTCCAATGGAATGCCCTTCTCAAGCTCGGCGGCGCTGCACATACGCTTCTCGCGCCTGCCGGTGGGGTCAACCGCGACTTCATACTGGCCCCCGGTTCCCTGTACCAGACGCACAAGCTGCTTGAAGGGTTGCTCGTCGTATAGTTAAGCACACAGAGCACAGCCTTGTCACCCTCGCCCGACGAATGCACTCTCAGAGTGTAGACCGGGGTGGCCGCGCGAAGGCCAATAAGGCGGCCGTGCACCGTGATGTTCCGACGGTCCCCATCCGGGGCCGCGAGCATCAGCTAGTCGCTGGCCTTCTGCGAGAACGCGGCTGCTTCTCGCAGGGCGGCGAGCTCCGGCACGGAACGCGCGATGGCCTCCATGTACCTGGCGTCGAAGCATTCCATGCCCACCCACTGCGTCGGGTCCCTGTATCCCACATGTCTCGGTGCCACGCCAAGCCCCGCCTGGTGTGCTCTGCCAAGGGAGCATTGCTTCAGTTTCGCCCGGAGCAGTGCGCATCTGATCCCTGCGCCGCAGCCGTCCCTCCCCTCATCCTGAGGGCAGCCACCGCCTGCGGTGGGCGCGAAGTAGACGGGAATGGAGGGGGGAGGCCGCCCCTACCACGGGAAAAGCTCCAGCGGGTTGCTGGTCAGTTTCCGTACGGTCCGCGGGCCGATGCGCTCCACATTTCGGCTGCGTGCGGCATTGTCCGCGTAGTCGCACCGGTTGAACTCGGTGATGATCTCCATGGGCGTCTGCAGGCGGAATGGCCGGGCTTCCCGCACGATGGCGATAGCATCATGGGCCGCCTGCCAGATAAGCTGCCGGGCCTCGTCTAGAGGCAGGCAGTCCGCAAGTTGGCGTTCGGACGCGGTCTTCACGATGGCGGTCTTGCAGGGCCGGAAGAACTGGCGGGCTTCCACACACGCCGCCTCATCGCCGCTGACCATCACCATCGGCACCCCGAAGTTCCCCGCAACCAGCGCCCACTGAGCCAACTCGCCCATTTCCCGCCCATTGATGGAATACCGGTGCCACGTCAGTGACGACTGGGTGTGGTCGAGGAATGCATTCATCGTGCCGGCCATGGCGTGGGCGCCGATAAAGAAGGTGGCGTCGCAGCGCTGGTCCATGACGCCCCACCACTTGCGGTTGGGCTTGGTGTCATTGATCGCCCGGCGATCCAGCTTCTCGAGGATGAAGTTGTTCCCGCCGCCGTGGCTGTCCAGCACCATGACTTCGGTCGCCCCGCCTGCGAAGGCCCCGTCTACCGCCGCGTTGAGGTCGCCCATGAGCAGTTCGCGACACAGTTCATAGTCCGTGCTGTCCCGCGGGACCATCTCGCCGCGACCGATTCCGCTGACGCCTTCGAGATCTGTGTGGATGTAGATCCGCATTCTTTGCGCCTCCTGGGAGATATGCCCTCAGGTTCCCTGCGCTCAACCGTGTGACCTGCAAGGTGTTGGCCGCGAGGCGGGTCTTGGTCTATGATGCAGGCCTCTGAACGACGATTTCCCCAACCGGGTGATGAATGTGACGCAGACCTTTGGCTACTCACTCAACGACGGCAACTGCCCCGAGCTTCTCGGTGCGCGCGTTCCACAGGGACGCCGAGCCCAGATCCGCGACTCCCTGAAGACCATCCACAGGATGTTCCTGGAGGAGCAGGCCCAGGGCCTTGAGACGCTTCAGAGGAACTGGCGCGCCTGGACCACGCTGCACCTGCCTCGCGACTACGCCGAGGTGATCGACCGGACAGTGACCGTAGCCGAACGAGTTCGCAGGGACTTTGAGGTCTTCGTCCACGTGGGCATCGGCGGCTCGGACCTCGGCCCCCGGGTCTGTCACGAGGTCCTCAACAGCACACTCTACAACGAATTGCCCGCCGAAACTCGCGGCGCTCCCCGAGTCTACTTCGCGGGCGACACTTTCGACCCGCGTCCATTGCGCGAACTCCTCGAATTCCTGGAAAGCCGCGGCGAATTGCACAAGACTGTCTTCAATGTCGTGAGCAAGTCCGGGAAGACCCCGGAGACCCTGTGCGCATTCCTCGCCATCAAGGACCGCCTTGGGCCGGACTGGGTGCGCCAGATGGTCTTCACCACCGGCGAGGTCCCCGGAAGCAGCATCCTGTACGACCTCGCCGCTGGGCGTGTGGAGGAACTGGCGGGCCTGCTGCCGGTGCCCGAAGGCGTGGGCGGGCGGTTTTCGGTGCCCTCACCGGTGGGGCTGCTCCCATTGGCCGTCACCGCCGGGGTAGGGGAGACGCCCCGCGCACGTATCGAGGCGGCTCTGCGCGGGTACGGGATGGCTCACGACGCGGGTCTGCTGCTGCCCTTCGATGATGATGGGAAGCCGAACCCGGAAAACATCGCCTTCCGGCTGGCTTCGTGGCTGCAGTTCGCCGAAGAGCAGGGTGGCGTGGGCACTCTCGTCCTGTATGACTACTCGGCCTGCCGGATGCTGGGGGACTGGCTGGTGCAGCTGTACACGGAGTCCATCCAGGAGCGCGGCGCGGGCCTGAACGTCACCGGCGCGCGAGGGCCCACGAGCAACCACTCGCTGCTCAACGGCGTGGTCAGCGGCCCGCGGGACAAGGTGGTCCTGTTCGTGAACTGGCAGGACATGGGGGAGGACCTCTACGTCCCCGCTGACCCGTCCATCGAGGGCAGCCTGCAGGCCTTCATGGACCGCCAGATGACCAACCTGAACGCCGCGTCCTTCGAGGGGACCTTCGCGGACTTTCGCGACCAGGGTGTCCCCGCGCTGGCCATCACCTGCCCCAACCGCAGGGTGGAGAGCCTCTTTTTCCTGATGCGCGTGCTCATGGACACTGTGGCCGTCAAAGGCCGTCTGCAGGGCTTGCACGTCGACCAAGACTGGGAGCTGAACCTGGCGAAGGAGCTGACTTACCAGCAGGATGGTGTGGAGGGTTACAAGGAGGCCATGCGGCGGTTTCTGGCGGGTTCATGATCCGCAAACGAGCCCCCGCAAGCAGCAGAGCCGGCTCCCTTTTCGGGGCCGGCTCTCAATCAT
>JAGPGE010000466.1 GCA_018056145.1 Armatimonadota bacterium | reverse complement strand
TATCAAGATCGCCGGCGCGTATGTAGGGATTACCGGGGACCATATCCAATGTGCCAACGTGACAGGACGGGTGCGTACAGGCCCGACCGGCGAAGTCACCTCCGAAGACGTGGAGAAAGTGGTCCAGAGCGCGCGGGACAGTGTGGCGCTGCCCTCGGACCGCGAGATCGTCTACACCATCGTCAGGGGCTTCACCCTCGACGGCCAGTCTGGCGTCACGCGTCCGGTGGGCATGAGCGCCACCTACTTGGACGCTGAAGTGCACGTTGTCACCGGGATGCAGAACATCATCGATAACGTTGAGAAGTGCGTCGAAGACTGCGGCATCGAGGTCCAGCAGGACCTCCTCGAACCCATCGCCACGAGCCTCGCAGTGATCACCGAAGCTGAGCGCGAGCTCGGAGTGACTCTCGTCGATATCGGCGGCGGAACCACGGACATCGCGGCGTTCGACAACGGCTCAATTTGCCACACGTCGGCGATCCCCGTGGCCGGCAACCACCTCACCCGCGACATCGCCCGTGTCCTGCACGTGAGCCTCGAAGACGCCGAGATGCTCAAGTGCCGGTTCGGCCGGGCGCTACCCGACTCAGTTTCCGAAGATGACTATGTCCAGGTGAACGTAGCCGGAACCGGCAAGGCCGAACGTGTCCCGCAACGCCTCATCTCCGAGATCATCCAACCGCGGGTCGAGGAGATCTTCACGCTTGTGAGGAACGACCTGCGCCGGGCGGGGGTCTACCACACGATCAACGGCGGCGTGGTGATTTCCGGCGGGGGATCACAACTTGCGGATGCCTGGCGCGTGGCTTCCGATGTGCTGGACGGGCTTCCGGTTCGCGTCGGTGCCCCGCGCAACCTGGTGGGTCTTGCCGAGAGCGTGGCCACCCCGATCCACGCGACTGGCGTTGGCCTTGCGATCCAGGCGGCCAACGACGGCGCCAGTTGCACGGAGGGCGCTGACCTTGATGGATTCCCCATGGGCAACACGATCGCGGCGGTCAGGAACTGGTTCCAGAGCCTTGTCTCCCGCCCGTCCCGTTCTCGCCGGCCGGGCCGTTAGCCATCCTGCAACCTCTGTCCCCTGCTTTGCCCCCTGCGCCTTGCGAGCGCAACCCATCCGACCCCGATCCCCAACAGCGTGAGGCCCAGCGTGCCCGGCTCCGGTGTCGCCAAAGCCATGTCGAGCCTCGCCGAATCCCCCGCTCCCAGCTGAAGATCGAACTGCCACGCCGCGGTGATATCAGAGGGCACACTCACCGGCAGGCCGCTGTCCCCCAGGTCCGAAGCGGCGGTCATGTTGTCCAGCAGCGACTGGACGCTGGGAAATGGCCCGGCTTCATAGTGCTGTGCAGACGGCGCGAGGGTCCAGATCAGCCGTCTCGCGCCCTCGCCGAACGCCCCGCCGTACAACCCCCCCTCCGCAGTGTCCCGGTTCTCAGTCTCGTTGATGTCCAGGTCCAGATAGGCATAGAAGGACAGGTCCATGGATGAAGCGCCGGCGTTCCGAATGGTCGGCGACCACAGTAGTCTGTTGGCCGGCGGACCGTCAACGGAGATCGCCCAGTCGATCAGGATGTCACCCGCCGACAGGCCCAGCTCCGCAGCACCAAGCGCGTTCAGCCTTAGGCTCGACGTGATGCCCGTTGCTGTTGTGTTGAAACTGTCCACGTCGAAGAACTGCGAGTAGCTGTTGCCCGGGGCGGTGGGAATCACCCCGTACTCATTGCCGATGTACCCGTACAGTTGCCACAGTTCATTGGTCACGCCGCCGTCCAGCGAGTACTGGGTCACGTAACCGAACTCGTCCGCGGTGGCATGCAGAGTCCCGCTCTGGATCTCGACGGCGGAGCAGGCTAGGGGGATCACAAAGGAGAGGACGGCCAGCATCGTGCGCGGCAAGGCCATTCGGGAGACCCTCCCGGTTGTCCGGCGAAGATCGAGTTGCCTTGGTGACTATCGGCACGTGGTTCGGCGAGGTAAAGTGGAATTTGCGCACTTTTTCACGCCAGGCTCACGGCGCCGCGCGCTGGCCGTCCAGGGCCGCCAGTTCCTCGCGCGCCCGGGTGCGAAGTTGCAGGATCTCCGAGCGTCTCTTCATGTTCTCAGGCGTGGCGTTCTCGAGGGTGAGGACCTCCAGACCCAACGCCGCCAGTTTCTCCTGCACTGCTTTCTCGACGCGCTGCAGGATTTCCCGCGCCTCCTCGCGCTTGCCCTGCTGGGCCAGGAAGGAGGCCAGGTCCAGGAGCGCTTCGGGGCGATCCTCGGGCGCCGCGGCTTCGGCAGCCAGGCGCGCGGATTCCACCGCCTTGTCCAGTTGCCCCTGATCCACGTAGAACTGACGCATCTCCGCGGCCGCCCGGGCCGACGCGGCAGAGCCCCCATAGACCTTGACGGACCGCTCGTAGGCCCACTGCATTGATTTCTCGTCTCCGAGAAGCCGGGCGGCGGTGACCATCCGCGCGGCGACCCACGGCGCGAACTCGGAAGTGGGATATCTGTTGAGGAAGTCCCGAGAGGTCTCAAGAAGCACCCGGTTCGCGGTGCGGGACTCCTCGCTGTTGTCCTCGCCCGTGGGGCTGATCCGGATCACTTCATACAGAGCATTGTCCGCCCAGGGGCCATCTGGCCAGCGCTCGGCAACGCTGCGCATCCGAGTGATCGTGAGGGTGCGTGATTCGCCGATCTCGCGCGCCTCCCGGCTCGCTCCCGGTTGGTAACCGACATACTGGGCGAAAGCTTGCCCGAATAGGTAGGCTGCCGGAATGGGCCCGTACTGTGCGAAGGTAGCGCGATAGGCCTCGCGGGCGCCCTGTGGGTCACTTGCGGCGACACGCGCAGCCTTCTGGTACTGCCACACTGCACCTGACGTGAAATACGCTGCCGCCACCACCAGCACACCTACTGCGAGGCGCAATATGGACTGCCAGCGACGCGGCGACGCCGGACGCTGCAGACCGCGTGTCACCACGAAGATCAGCACCAACGCAAGGACCGTCAGGATCGCCTTGCTGGCGACCCACTCCAGGCGCTCCTCTTCCAGCTTCTCATGCTGCAGCCAGGTCGCGTACCCGTACAGACTCATCAGCGGGTTCAACGCGCTGCCCTTCCAGGCATCCGCGATCCAGTACAGGAGCGCGGCGCCTATGCCAAGGGCCGGGCTGCGCCAGGCGGCCGCGAATGCCAGGCTGAGCATGGACAGGAAGAGCACGGACGGGACGCCGGCGAGCAGTACGTCACCCAGTTCCACGTCGATCTTCAGTCCGGCTCGGTACACGTACATCATGAGCACCGCGAGGATCACCAGCAGTGAATACAGGGCGAGCAGGCGCAGGATAATGGTGCGCGTGAAAGGCACCGGGCGCGCGAAGGTGATCTCGTCCACCCGGTACCTCTGCTCGGGGGCCAGCGCATGGGCCGCGAGGAATGCGCCCAGCAGCGGGATCACCAGTTCGCAGGTACGGGCAACCGTCGCCGGTGTCACTAGCGAGGCGATGGCCATGTGCCAGAAGATCACCAACTGGCTGGCGACAACAGGGATGATCAACAGCCAGTAGCTGTTGGCCAGAAGCACCCTTGCGTTATAACGGAACAACGTACGCAGGTTATCCATGAATTGAGCTCGTTCGCAGGCCCGGCCGTCCCGGTCAGGGAGTACCCAGAAGGCCTTTCAGCGCATAGTTGATGGACTCGTACTGGGCCTGCCCCTGAGCTTCCAGGCGCTGCACCAGATAGCGGTTTCGGTCGGCGACCATCGTGCAGGGCAGACTGCTGATCTCATATGCCTCGGCAAGCGGCGAGGAATCCTCGAGGTTCTCGGCCCAGTGTGTCCCCGTGTCGGTAACCACCGGATAGCTCAGACGGCTGCTGCGTGCGAACCGTGCGCCTGCGCTCCAGTCATCGGACAGGCAGACGGCCACCACCTGGACGCCTTTGTCCCCATATTCCTCGTGGATGCGCTGCCAGGCTCCGAGCACATGGGCGGCATCGGGCTGGCCAGGCGACCAGAAACCGACCACCAGGCACTTCCCCTCGTAGTTGCTGAGCGCTATGCGCTCCCCATGCTGGTCGTTGAGCCAGAAACCGGGCAAGCGGCCTGACCGGATGCTCTGGCTGGCAACCTGCTGGGCCAACGGGTGGGGACTCATCGGCGGATCGTGGCGGGTAAGCACGAAGCGAACGGCCAACAGGAGCCCCGACACAAGCAGGGCCGCCGCCACCAGCGGCACGTTGATTCGGCGGGCATTGGACAGGCCCTGGCGGTATCTGGCCACAGCCATTGACGCGGCCACGATCCCACCCGAAAGGAGCAGGTAGACCGCCGCGTTCTGCGACAGGGAGAAGTCAAAGATGCGTGACAGGTAGTCGCGGCCCAGCAGCACCAGAATCCAGTAGAGAGCGATGATCGCGGCGGAAAGGGTGTTCTGCAGCAGGTCGCCGGCGCAGTACCCCAGGGCGCACAGGACCACAAGCGGCAGCGCACCCGCGAGTATGCCGTCGATGAGTGCCATGGGGGCAATCTTCGGCCCTGCGCCCGGCGGAGGCGACCCGGCGAGAGCTGCCTGGGCCCCGAAAGTGAAGATCGCAAGCGCCACCAGCAGACACAGCGCCACACCCAGATTGCCCAGGAAGCGAGAGAGCAGCAGATCGTGCGCCTGGTGTGGACGGGATTGGACGACGTCCGAGGCAAGGGTCTGCTGATCTCTGCGGGCAGCGCCGGCCATGAGCGGCAGGCACAGGAATCCCAGCATGATCGCGCCCATGCGTCCGACCTGGTAGGACACGGCCGCCGGGGTCATTCCGGAACGGGCCCCCACAACAAGCCCCGCCAGCAGGCACACGCCCAGCAGCGTCAACCCCGAGGCGCTGCGCAGCCCCAGAAGCATTTCGTACCAGGCCAAAGGAAGAACTCTATACCTCAGCCGCCAGAGCACGGGCGCGCTCCACCTCCCCGATGTACCCGTCCTCGAGAGTAGGCTCGTCCGGGCGTGCGCGGGGATCGTTCAGCTCGTCGGCCAGCAGCCGGATTTTCATGCCCTCGGCGGTGCGGTAGACCCCCGTGAAGGTGTACCGTTCCTTGACCTCACGCAACTCGCTGGGGTCGATGTCCATCATCCAGACCTTGCCGCGCACCCGCTCGACCAGCTCT
>JAGPGE010000464.1 GCA_018056145.1 Armatimonadota bacterium | reverse complement strand
GAACCTGACCCGCGCGCAGGCTCTCCCCGGCGAACTTCCGCCAGGGGTAGAACTGCTGCACCGCATCAAGGATGGGGTTGCTGACCTGCCTGAACTCTGGAAACTGCCGGGAGTAGTGCTTCCAGGGCTCCATGATCAGGAGCAGGTCACCCGGCAGCATCACTTTCCCGCCGAAGTTGCAGCGCCACAGGAAGCCCACGGCCAGCACCGCTAGGACCGCGTAGGCGACGAACTCGCCCCGCTTACCCGCTCCCGGGCCGGACATAGCAGCCCCTCCTGTCGTGCGCCCGGATGCCCAGGATCTCTTGGAACGAGCTGATCGCCGCCGCGAGAGGCCGCACCCGGGTCTCACCGGAATCGCGCCACCGTACCGGGGCCTCGCGCAGGTCAAGCCCCCATTTGCGCGCCACGAAGATCAGTTCCGCGTCGAATGCCCAGCCGGTCTCCTGTTGCACCGAGAACAGGTCGCCTGCCACATCCCCACGCATTCCCTTGAACCCGCAGGTCACATCCGACACCCGCAGCGGCAACAGGGCCGCCGCGATCAGCCGGAATGCCGCGCCCATCCAGCGCCGGATCCAGCTTTGATGCACCTCAATCACCGCACCGGCCATGTGCCGCGATCCGATGACCACATCCGCGCCGCCTTCCAGCTCGGCCAGCAGTGCGTCCGCTTGATCGACCGGGGTCGCAAGGTCCACGTCCAGGAAGATGCGAAACTCACCCCGTGCCCCAAGCATGCCCTCGCGCACCGCATAGCCCTTGCCCCGGTTTGGCGAATGAGTTAAGACTCTCACCCGTGGGTCGGCATCGGCAACCGCCTGCGCCTTCTCCAGGGTGTCATCGCGGCTGCCGTCATTGACCACCACGACTTCGCCCTCGATGCCCCGGGAATCCAGATACGCCAGGGCCTCACGCAGCGCAGACCCAATGCGCGCGGATTCGTTATACGCAGGGAAGACCAGCGACAGCCTGGGCTGGGGCACGGAGTCAGTCTTCCTCCCGCACACGCTGGTAGATGCGCACAGCATCATCGGTGTACACAGTCCTCAATCCGGGCAAACCTGCGGCAACATCCACGGCCTCGTCGCCCTGCGCTTCCTGCAACACGCGCTCCTGGGGGCCGTACCAGACATACTCCGCACGGCAGTAGTCCAAGGCGGACAGGCGCTCCGGCGCCGGGGTCTCAGGCCTGTAGAAATGCCCGACAACGGCTACGTAAGCCGCGAAGCTGATGGTTTCAGCCCAGTGTCCGGCGACTACACGGCAAGGCGCATGCGCCGGGATGTGGTTCCCCGTGAGGCTCGAGGCCATCACGATGCTGCCCTCAGCCGCATTGTCGGCCAGCCAGCGCATCCCCCGCAGTTCCGACGTCGCCAGGTACACCGGCGGCGCGAGAACATGCAGCAGCGTCCGGTTATTCGCACGCACGTGGCGCATGCAGTCGCTCACGAGCAGCAGATTGGACGGCGCCGTTGCCACCACAAGGGCCACCGCAAGCCCAACCCGTACCGGTCTCCCAAGCCCCGCGAGGACTCCAGGCGCCTTCTGGATGAGACTCGCCAGGGCGATCCCCGCCAGGATGCACAACGGGATATGCAGCCCTTCCAGCATTTTCCGCTGGAAGGGCGCGGGAAGGTAGATCACCGCGAACCCGCAAGCCGCCCACAGTACCGGAAATGCACCGCGCCAGCGATCATCCACTTCGCCATTGATGCCCACGGTGGCCACGAGCGCGAGCAGCGGGAGCAGGAACGCGGCGAACTTCAGGCTCCCCGGCATCCCCGGCACGTGCGCGAGAGCAAATGCAGCAGCCACAATCGCGCAACCCACCGCAAGGACCCGGCCCAACCTTCCTGTGCGCTGCCTGCAGGCAATGGCTGCCCCGCCCGCCGCCATCACCAGCACCAGCCCGAACCCCAGCGCCACGTCTAGGGGGCGAGGCGACAGCGTCGGCGTATTGATCTTCGCGGCGTAACTCGGGTCTGCCTGCGCGCCATACCATGCCCAGATTACCGAAGGCGCGGAGATGCCCGCCATCAGTGCGTACAGGCCCGCCGCCCGAAGCCAGTTCAGGCGCCCCGCCAGACAGTTCGCGACCAGCCAGCACAGCGCCAAAGCATGCAGCACGAAGATGTCATACCCGTGTATGTTGCCCAGCAGCAGGAGTGCCAGACCCGCCCGGCTTGCAGCCCACACCCCGCCCTGCCCCGTCATATTGAGCAGTTCCCGCGCCGTGAAAGCCATCACCGCCAGCGACAGGGCGAACAGCGGGTTGAGCAGCAGGGACAGGAAGACGATGGCCTCGGGCTGTGTCTGCCAGCCGTTGGAGACATCCATGGGCTGGAAGCTAAGGCTGCCCATCTGCCCACCCTCGCCCCCGAACATCACCACGAGCCAGCCCAATCCCGAGGACACCGACGCCAGGACCAGCGCCGCCGCCCGGGCGATTCTGCTCGCGGTCACCTCCGCCGCCAGCAGGTAGATCGCCAGCAGACACAGGACCCCGCACACATATCGCGCACCCATGAACGCCGCCAGCGGCGTGATCCCGGTGGCGCGGCAGAGCGCACCGAGAGCCAGCAGGAACAGATTCAGGAAATGCGGCGACTGGTCTTTGGTGGTGTACGGGTTGCCCAGAAGCACCTTGCCCTCGGCCGCCTGCCTCACCCACGACAGGTACACATTCCCGTCATCCACGCCCCAGATGAACCCCGCAAACTCCCTGTCCGGCCCGGCTTCCGCTTTGGCAAGGGCATACGGAACCGCGGTGGCGCCCATCACCGCCGCGGCCCAGAGCAACACCCACAGGATCTCTCGTCCGGAGACTCGTCCCTTCATCCCGAACCGTGTCTGCGGGTGCAGTTAGCCTGGGCATCTCCCCGAGGCCAGTCGTGGGGTGTGCCCGTTGTCCAGGGCCCGGGGCCCCGCGAGGCCCTTCGCCGCTACTCGCGGATCGGCCAGTGCCTTGCACCCGTCGCCTGTCTTCAGAATCGCATCAGCTTCAGCAACGTCTTCTGCAAGCCCATGGGCGAGCAGACCGACCGCACCGTGCGCCAGAAACGCTTGCGTCCCAGGTAGAAACGCAGGTACGCCTCGCGCTTGAGCCGCACCAGCTTCTCGGGCGGCAAGACCTGCGCCGAACGGTACGCCGGCACCTTGTAGTAGTCCATGTCCGTCATTTCCAGGCCCACAAGCTGCCGCGTCATATCCCACAGGTGGGTATGGGGCAGGGGTGTGGTGATGCTGAAAGTCGCGTCATCCAGGGGCAGCGAGCAAGCGAGTTCCACGGTCGCCCGTGCTTCCTCCTCGGTCTCCGTGGGCGCGCCCAGCATGAAATACCCCCGGGCGCACAGGCCGAGATCTTTCGCCATCGCCACCGCGCTTCGCACCTGGTCCAGGGTGATGCCCTTCTGGTAGACCTCGTCCAGAATCCGCTGGCTTGCCGACTCAACCCCAAGGTGGATGATCCGGAGCCCCGCTTCCTTCATGACACCTAGCGTCTCGCAGTCTACTACGTCCGCGCGCACGTTACAGCCCCAAACCAGCCCCAGCCGCGCCCCGATCATCTCCCCGCACAGCTCGCGCATCCAGGCCCGGTCCAGCAGGAAAGTGTCGTCCAGCCACATCACGCCATCGATCCCGAACCGGCCCTTGAGTTCGGCAAGCTCTGCAACAACATTGCCCACCGACCGCCGCCGAATCTGCCTGCCAAAGATCGTGCGCAGCGTGGGCTGGCAGTATGCGCAGTTGAAAGGGCAGCCACGCGAGGCGATGATCGACGTCCCCCGCAGCCCCATGCCTACTGCGTCCAGATGGTACCACAGCCGCAGGTAGCGGGGCATGTCCAGCAGGTCCCAGGCGGGGAAGGGAAGATCATCCAGGTCGTCCACGGGCTGCGCACAGCCGTTGGAGACGAAATGTCCCTCCTCCACGTGGCCGAATCCCGGAATGCCGCGCCAATCCAGGTCGGCATTGAGCAGCGCCGGAAGCGCGCGTTCTCCCTCACCCATGCAGATGGCGCTCACTCCGGGCAGACGCGCGGCGCTTTCCCGCTCAACGGTGGGATGCGGCCCCCCAAGGATGACAACGGATTCGGGCAGGACCTTCGCCGCGATCCGGGCCATCTGCGCGGCGCTGTCCAGCATTGATGTGAGCGTCGAAATTGCCACCAGCCGCGGCCGGTGCTCGATAAGTTCGCGCGCGAAATCCGCGAAGGGGCGCTTGCGGAAAGTGGCGTCGAAAATGCGCGCTTGATGCCCGGCTGCCCGCAGACACGACGCCAGGTATGCCACCCCAAGCGGCGGGTCGCCCGACGGATATCTGGTTCGCGGAAACACCAGCAGGGTCTCATGCACAGGCAGCTAACCGGTCCTGGGCTCAGTCTGGCGCGTATCGCGGCGCCTGTAGTACTCAAAGGCCAGAAGCCCAGTGAGGGTTCCTGCTCCCAGAAGATAAAGGAACAGCCCCGCCAGAACAGTCCCGGGCCAGTAAGCGAGGAACACGCGCCCGGCGGCGCCCGAATCGAGCTTCAGAGCCTGGAACACGCCGCTCAGGGGATGAACTGGCAGAGCCTTGCCGTCCTGCCACGCGCGCCACCCGGGATACGCCGTATTCGTGACCACAAGCCGCCTGCCCTGGGGCAGCGCGGGGATTTCCGCCGCCACCACACCCGGCTCCAGTGATGTGATCCGCACCGTCTCGGAGGGCTGCGAAGTCGCCAGCCGCGTGAGCATCCTGGCGCCCCGGCGCGTGTCTTCCACCGGCAGGCGCGTCACGAAAGCCCGCGGGAGCGGGTCGGCCTGCAGTGCGACGCGCACCCCGTTCACCACGTTGTCTCCTGACGCCGAACCAGCTTGGGTCAGCACCCGCCGCACACCCGCAAGCCGCAGGAGGGGCGACTCCGTGTTCTCCAGCAGCATCATGTTCCCGTTGGCTTCAGGCGAAGGCGTCGCGCCGTTCTCGATCAGTCCGGCCAGCGTGAGGCTCGCACGGGGATAGAGCGAATCGTACCCCTGAATGCTCTCTAGGACCGGGTAAACGGTGGCTGAGTTGGGGGGCATCAGCGCCCGGGGCCTCTGCAGCAGCGTCCACTGGTCGCGCGGGGTCACGGCAAACAGCCTGTCCCCAGGCGCCGTTTCCTGTTCGAGCCTGCTGG
>JAGPGE010000463.1 GCA_018056145.1 Armatimonadota bacterium | reverse complement strand
TTGCGCGGCAGCAGCTTGAAAGCGCAGTCGATGTCGCGGACCTTCAGCCCGAACAGCAGGCGAATCATGGTGCAGTAGGCTTTTGCATTGACCAGCCGGATGAACGGGTCAGCACGCTTCATGCGCCAGCCGACGCCAATATCCGCGCGGTCGAGCAGGGCCATGAGAAGCGTGATCTCGCCCACATCAAACTGCCCATCGCCGTCAGTGAAAAAGACGAACTCATACCTCGATGCCGCGAAGCCCGACTTCAGCGCCCCCCCGTACCCCCGGTTCTCCTCATGGTGGATCGCCCGCACTGCCGCGTGTTCGGAAGCCAGCCGGTCGGCGAGCTCTCGCGTCCCGTCGCGGCTGCCGTCGTTGACGATGATAATCTCGAACTGGTCGGCGACATTGGGCAGCACTTCGAGCGTCCGCAGAACCAGTCGCTCGATATTGCCCACCTCGTTATGGCAGGGGAAGAAGACCGAGAGGGATGGCAGCCTGTCAACGGCGGGGCGGGTCTCGCAGGACATTGAGCGCCTCAGGAATACCCGGGGCGGCCCCAGGCATGATGCGGTCACGGCGCGGACGCGTCAGAGCATACAAGACTGGGGCGGACACGGCAACCGCGGTTTCGCGGTTGGGTGCATTCGCGGGAAACACGTGCGCTGTGAGCCAGTGACCAGCGGCGTTCCATCCATCTTGCGTACTGTGGTGCTGTTGGGTCCGGGCCGTGGCCTCATAGCCCGCTTCCGGGCTCCAAGGCATCAGTCCCACCCACAGACTTCGAACGCACCCCTCGCACTTCGAGGGCACTTTACCCATGCACGACGCGACACACGGCCCGCGCTACATCAGCCGGGTCCGCATCCCCTGGATAAAGCACATTCCGCCCGACCAGCGCCCCGCGTACGTTGTCGGCGGCATTTAGACAACGCTCAAAGTCGGCCACCAGCGCCGCGGGATCCCCCGTGGACGGCCCTCCAAGCAGCAGAATCGGGCAGGAGGTGGCTGCCGCGACCCGTGCGAAATCCACAGAAACAGGCAACTTCATCCAGGTTTTCCACGAGCTTTTCCCCAGTCCGCTGGCAACTCCACAGGTTTTCACCATCGCATCCACAGAGTTATCCACAATATACTTCCCGTCACGATAGCTCACCATGAGCGGCTCCAGGAACACCGGCAGGCCCGCATCCACACAATCATTGATCGCCTGGGCGCAGGCCGTGACGGTTCGTCCGCTGGCGGATTCCAGTGGCTCGAGACGCAGCATCATCTTCGCGGCGTCCACGCGAGTACGTACCATTTGGTCCACTGTGTAGGCGGTGAACGTGTCCTCCATTTCGAAGACGGTCCCCGCGAGGCCACCACGGTTCATGCAGCCCACGAGAAGCCTGCCCGCCAGCAGGCTCGGGAGGCCCTGGTCCACTCGCAGAGCATCCACGGTCATGATCTCTTCGAGGATGTCCGGGGTGCCCATGAGCCCGTCCACGCCGTCGCTTTGCAGCACCCGGACGATCCGGCCCAGATACTCGGCACGGTTGCCCATGCGGATCGGATCATCGCCGACCGCGGTGACCATGCGCGCAGGGTGGTCAGCGGCGAGGATCACCAGGCGGCCGTCTTCCGTGAGCTTCTCGCGCCGGGGACGCCACTGGAAGTATTGCTCAAGGCGCTCCGGACCCGAAACCCGCAGGTCGGTGATTGCGCCCATGATCTCGGCGTTGAGTTCGTACATGGGGTCGCCTGCCCGGGCTACCCGGCCAGGTCTGCCTCCTGGAGAAGCTCCACGAAGCGGCCCGCATTCTGGACCGCCTGGGCATTGTAGTGGTTGTTGAAGAAGACGTAGGTGTGCTCGGTTTGGGCGGCGATCTTCGCTGTCCTGTCGAGCCACTCGCGCATTTCGTCGTCGGAATACAGGTAATTGTACCGTTCCCAGGCCTGCTCGTGCTCGAACCACTTCGCGGCGTTTCGTCCGTGGAAGCGGATATACCCCACCGGCGACGTGGCGCCCGCAACCGGCGGCATGAGGCCTTCCAGCGCTGGCTCGTCCACGCAGCAGAAGCCCAGGCCGAGGTCGCGCAGGTCCTGGATCGTCCCCCGGCTGACCCAGTCAGCATTGCGGAACTCCACCACCACCGGCACGTCCGAGAGATGTTCGCGGAACCAGACGAGATACTCGCGCGTCTCCTCAGAGGGCCGGAACGAGAAAGGGAACTGGGCTAGGACGCAGCCCAGTTTGCCATCATCCACCAGGGGCTGCAGAGCGGCGCGAAACTGGGCGAAGAGCGCCGGGTCATCGGTGCGCTGGTGGGTGAGCTCGCCGGTGGCCTTCACGGTAAAGCGGAAATCCGCGCCGGTCTTGCGCGACATTGCCGCGAGGGTTTGGGCCGTGGGCATTCGGTAGTAGGTATAGTTCACTTCCACCGCGCTGAACCTGCCGGCGTAGTACTCCAGGAAGCGGCTCTTGTCCAGCCCTTCGGGGTAGAACGGCCCGACCCAGTCGTCATAGGAGTATCCTGAGGCGCCCACGTAGATCATGCCTCACCCTCATTTCCACTCTCCGGCGGCCTGCAGGTACGGATTGTAAGCGGATGGCCTGCGGGGTGCAAGGATTGCGGCTCGCCCTGTGGCTCCGGGAAGGCCACGCCCGCTCTGACGGTGAATGAACCTGCGCGGAGGCACGATACCATGCACATTCTGATGATACTGGCGGCGGTGCTCATCACCGTCGCCGGCGGCGCGCAGCAATCCGACACCCTCAGCCTGGGGGACTTCGAGACCTGGACCTGGCAAGGGCTGGAGCGCAGCACGGAACAGGTCAAGCAGGGGGAGTTCTCGGGCAAGTGGGCTAATCCCGTGCAGAACCCCACCATCCGGCCTGCCCGGGCGCCTTCGGACTGGTCGGGCTACGACCGTCTCACCTTCTGGATGTACTCCGGCAAGGCAAACGGGCAGCAGCTGACCCTGGTCTGCAACTCGGAGAACGAAGCGGATGCCGAGGGCTGGGACTACTACTTCCTGCACTTCTCCGTGGACTGGGAAGGCTGGAAGTTCTTCAATCTGCGCCTGGGCGGCGACATTCAGCCCACCCGGAAGCCCGCGGGCTGGAACAAGATCGACTACGTCTCCATCAACGCAGGAGGCTGGCAGCACAGCCCGCTGCCGGACACCGTGATCTACCTGGATGACGTGAAGCTTGTGCGCGACCCGGTGCATGCTGAACTGCGCGGCCCCGAGGTCTCGGAAGAAGACGGGGTGAGGCGGCTGGAGTATGCGATTGATATTGAGAACCGCTCCGTGGAAGCGCGGAGCTTCGCTTTGGTCGGTGCGCCGGCGGACCCAGATAAGCCCGCCGCGCATCGGCTGACCGACCTCCCAGTCCGGACGCCGGAGATCGAGCCGGGGAAGACGGTGACGGTTCGCGCCGCATTGACGGCCGCCCGCGATCGTCTCGATGATGTTGAGCCCCTGACGCGAGAGGAGTTCGTGGTGCGCGTTGAGACCGGCAACCCGGATGTGCCCTCGCCCGAAGTGGTTCTAGGCGCGGCGATACCTCTGCAGCAGCGCCAGCACCCGTTCCTGTTCGCGACGCCCGAGACCATTGAGCGCGCGAAAAAACGGGCCGCCGAACACGATTGGGCCGCGAAGACTCTGGAGGGCATCCTCACGAGGGCCAGATCCGCGGCGACACGCACCGTTGGCGTGCCCGAGGAAGCCGGACAGTGGAGCCATCACTATGTCTGCAAGAAGTGCGGCTCGGGCCTGAAGCACGAGGGCGGCAAGCACCTGTGCAGGAAGTGCGGCGCCGAGTACACCGGATGGCCCTACGACCAGGTGGTCGTGTCCGGCATCCATACCGGGTACTGGAAGGCCGTCTTCGACCTGGGCCTGGGGTATGCTTTCACCGCGGATGAGAGCTTCGCCGCGAAGGCCCGGGAGATTCTCCTGGCGTACGCGGAGCAGTATCCGAAGTGGCCCATCCACGATTCGCGCGGCAAGGAGAGCCGCTCCGGCGCACGAATGCTGGCCCAGACGCTGGATGAGGCCGTGAGCATCATCCACACCGCCTGGGGATACGATCTGCTCTACAACAGCCCGGTCTTCAGCCCCGAAGACCGCGACGCCATCGAGAACGGCTTCTTCCGCGAAGTCGTGAAGACCATCCGCCGCAATGACTCCGGGATCAGCAACTGGCAGTCGTGGCACAATGCAGGCATGGCGGCAGTGGGCTTCTGCCTGCAGGATGAGGAGATCGCATCAGCGGCGATCAACGGGCGCAGTGGCCTGCGATTTCAGCTCAGAAACAGCATCCTGCCTGACGGCTTTTGGTATGAGGGCACAGCGGCGTATCACTATTACGCGCTGCAGGCCATCCGCTGGGCTACGGAGGCCGCATACTTTGCCGGGATCGACCTCTACGGGAACGCGGCACTCAAGTCTCTCTACGACGCGCCCTTGCTGTACACTTTCCCGGACCTGTCTTTCCCGGCGGTGAATGACAGCGACGTGTTCTCTATCAAGGGCCAGCATGCCCTCTACGAGCTTGCCTACGCGCGGTTCGGGGACCCGGCCCATCTTGTGGTGGCGCAGGAGGGCAAGCGGAGCAGCCTGGAGGCCTTCCTGTGGGGCGCGGATGAACTGCCGCCGGCTCCAGTGACCGCCCTGGAGAGCCGTGACTTTGAGGGCCTCGGCGCGGCGGTGCTGCGACAGGGGGCCGGCGCGGATCAGCTGTACGTGCACTTGGACTACGGCCCCCATGGCGGCGGACACGGGCACCCGGATAAGATGACGCTGATCCTCTTCGGCCTGGGCAGGCAACTGGCGCCTGACCCGGCGCGTCTTGCCTACGCCGCGCCACTGCACGGGTCTTGGTACCGCCAGACTTTCGCCCACAATACCGTCTGCGTGGACCAGCGCAGCCAGCAGGCCACGGAAGGCAGGCTGACCGTTTTCCACCCGAGCCCCGGTCTTGCGGTGGCCGGCGCTGAGTGCGACACGGCTTACCCCGGTGTCATGCTCCGGCGCACTGTGGCGCTGACCGGCGAATACCTCGTGGACCTGTTCGAAGTGGAGAGCGCGGATGAGCATACTTACGACTGGCCCTGGGACAACTTCGGCGAACTGCGCCCCGGGATGGCCACCGAACCAGGCGAATCCCCGGGAACGGACGCCGGTTACCAGCATATGAAGGACGTGCGCAT
>JAGPGE010000462.1 GCA_018056145.1 Armatimonadota bacterium | reverse complement strand
TCCAAGTAGTCGAGCTTGTCCAGGAAATCCGCCTGCAGGTTGGAGGACCAGCACATGAGGTGCCGCTCGGGCAGGTTCGGGCGCCCCAGGAACTGGACTTCGCTGATTCGCCCGTGGCTGGATGATGCCGCGCCGATGCGCACCTGCGCGAACCGCCCGACCGATGGCGGGAGCGGCACCTCGGTGGTCTGCGCTGGCTCCCACATGGCCAGGTTGATCTGCCTGCCCAGGAGAGGCCGCAGGTGGTCGGGGTCCGGACCGACCAGCACTTCGGTGAGCCAGATCAGCCGCTCCGAGTGCCCGTTGGTGATCCGCACCCCCTCGAGGACAGTCGGGCCACCCAGGTCGACTGTCAGCGAGAGGCCTCCGTTCGGCCAGGCGAAGCGCAGTTCGGTCGCCGGATCGTCATCAAGCGCGAACTCCGGATGGGTCAGGTCTCCCCCGCGTGCTTCGGCCGAAAACAGACGCACACCCTGAAGAACCGGGGCATCCCCCGCGGCCCCGAGGCTTGCGCAGAGCAGTCCGAACACGGTGGCGATCATTACAGACGATGTCGTTCGCATAGCGCCCAGACTCCCACCAAAAGTGGATATCGCCAGTAGAGGTGGTTTCCCCGTGCGTTGCTCCTTGCCCTTCCGTGGCGCAGAGGTACCATCGTTGCTGGCGCGGAACTCGCCAGGGTGCATCGCCGACCAGTCCCCGAGGAGCCGCCGCGGAATGACCACAGAGCCGACAAGCCGGCGCAAGCCGCTGCGACTGGTACTCAGGATCGCGCTCACCGTGGCCTGCATCGTGGTTGTGGTGCGTGCGGTGGACCTTCGGGAAGCCGTGGCAACGACGGCCCGGATGGACCCCCTCTACCTGCTGCTTGCGGTCGCCGCTGAGTTCGCCCAGAGGGTGCTGTTCATCCTGCGATGGCATGTCCTGCTTGCGCCGGCGGGCATCCAGGTGCCTGTCGCTCAGTCTCTGCGCTTGGGTTTCGTGGCCCTCTTCTACAACAATCTCATGCCCTCCACCGTCGGGGGCGATGCCGCGAAGTCGTATCTGTTAGCGCGCAGGCCCGGCACCGACACCACCGGGATCATCGCTTCCGTGCTTGTGGACCGGCTGCTCATCGGCTGGGGATCGATGCTCCTGTTTGGGCTGGCGGCGGGACTGCTGCTGGACATGTCCCAGTACAAGTGGGCGATGCTGGCTATGCTCGCGGCGGGTATCCTGGGCGCCGGGGTTGTCTGGCTCGCGGCGCGTCGCGCACCCGTGGCCGAACCCGGGGAGCATGAGCCAGTCATGCGGCGGCTTGTGTTCAGAGCAGCCACTCTCTTCGGTGAGTTGTCTCGCGCTCTCTTGCGCTACCGGCATCACCGGTGGGCACTGGCGGCATCTCTCCTGATCTCCTCCGCGGGTCTGGTGGTGATGGGGCTTGCGCTCCAGTTCTGGGCCGCTACGGTGGGCTTCCGCCTGAGCACGGTGGAGGGTGTGGCGATCTCGGCGGTGATGAAGATCGTAGGGATGGTTCCGGCGACGATCAACGGCCTGGGGTGGATCGAGGGCGCGACGGTAGTGCTCCTGGGGTGGTCCGGGATGGCCCACGCCGATGCGCTGGCGCTGGCGGTGGCGCAGAGAATCGCGGGGACCCTCCTAAGCCTCCTGGGTGCCGGGGCACAGTGGCTGCCGGACGAGAAGTCTGTCGCGCGGCCGGAGACTTGATCCCGCAAGCACACCGGCCTGCCCGGGTGACCCGGGCAGGCCGGCATTGTCCTCCACGTGTGAGCGCTACAGTTCGATGATCGCCGGCCTGCCACCGGCGCTCAGGGCAGCGGCGGCGATGCGCGTCGCCTCGATGCCCTCCTTCGCTCCAGCCACCGGTTGGGCGCCGGTCTTGCAGCAGTCGATGAAACTCGCCATCTGCTTGCGGAACCAGTCGCCGCCGGTATCGGCCTCGAACTCCACCTCGTGCTCGCCATCCGCAAGGTTGACCTGGAGCTTGTTGCCGCCGGGGAACATGATGGAGCCTAGCGGCCCGAGCACGTCGTGGGCGCTGTCGGCCTTCACCGCGTAGCCGAAGCCCGGCAGGCCCCAGGACCAGGCGAGGATCTGCTGGTCGCCGCTGGCGAAGTTCACGATGACCGTGCCGGTGTCCCAGGCAGTGGTGCCTTCCTTCAGGCGGCGGATGTCCGTGACGACGTTGGTGGCCTCGCCGAAGATGAAGCGGGCGAAATCGTAGCTGTGGACCGCGCCGTCGATGAAGGGCCCGCCGCCCAGTTCCTTGTCGAAGAACCAGGGGGTGGGCGCGCCGGAGCCGCCGCTGACCGAGCGCCAGACCACCGGCCGGCCGATCATCCCGGACTGGATGATCTCCCGCAGCTTCAGCCATTCATTGCAGAAGTGGCGCACGAAACCAATCTGCAGGACGACGCCGGCGTCGCGGCAGGCTCTGTCCATGGCCTCGCAGTCGGCCACGTTCATGGCCATCGGCTTTTCGCAGAAGACGTGCTTGCCCGCGGCGGCCGCCTTGATGACGGTGTCTTTGTGGAAACCGGTGGGGGTGCAGACCACCACGGCATCCACATCGTCCCGCGACAGCAGGCAGTCCTCGCTGGTGGTCCAGACCTCCGTCCCGTACTTCTCGCAGTGCGCCTTCGCAGCCTCTTCGTTCACATCCATCGCGCACACGATGTGCGCCTCGTCATTGTCCACCAGGTGCGGGGCGTGTGCGTTGTGGATTCCGCCGCAGCCGATGAAACCGATTCCCAGCTTGGCCATGGTCTCGCCTTCTCTCCGTTGGAGCATTGGTGTCCGTCAGATGCAGACGCGCGCAATGTTCGCCGTCGGGTCTGGTTACCCTCCGGGATCCAGCCAATGCCGCATTCCTCGCCCGGAGCCATCATGCCCCCGCCGGATCAGCGGGGGCATGATGGTGTTCGCGGGGGGCCGTCAGAACCTGCGGAACCCCTCTTCGACTTCGCCCACCTGCAGCATATCCTTGACCTTCCCGCCCTTGACCGCGTCCGCGATCACCGCAAGAGCCCCGTTGATGGCGACCAGCGTCTCATCGATATCCGCCGCGCTGTGGCTGTAGGTGATGAACAGCAGGCCGCCGCGACGAATCAGCACCCCGCGTTTCGCGGTCTCCTGGAGGAACAGGCTCCAGACGTCGCCGTTGAGCGCGGCGTCCTCGTAGTGGAAGCCCGGCTGGGACATGGGTGCGAGGCCCGTGCAGTGGATCGGCACCCCGTGGGTCTTCCCGATCTCCGCGATGCCGTCCATCAGCCGCTGGCCCTGTGTCCAGATGTGCTCGTGCACCGGCTGGTCGCGGTACTCCTTGAGGCAAGCGGTCACAGCAGCAAGCGACAGGCATTCACCGCCATACGTCACGCTGATCAGCAGGTCCTTGGCGATCTGCATGACCTCACGCTTGCCGCAGACGCAGGCGAGGGGCATCCCGTTGGCAATGCCCTTGGCGAAACAGGCGAGATCGGGGGTGACGCCGTAGTACTCCTGCCCGCCACCAGGAGCGAGGCGGAAGCCAGTGACGATCTCGTCGAAGGCCAGCAGAACCCCGAACTCGTCACACAGTTCGCGGATGCGCTGGATGACTTCCTTCGGCGCGGCAGTACCCGAAGCCACGTCAAGGAACACCGCGGCCACCTTGCCCTTGTAACGCTCGAGGAGGTCTTTCAGGGCGTCCGGATCATCCCGCGGAAAGCCCTTCACCATGGCGCGCAGGCATTCGGGGACTCCAGCGCCCGCCGGGGGCTCATGCTGGGCGGTCCAGGTGTCGCCCCAGCCCCGGTAGCCAGAGTTGAGGATCAGTTCCCGGCCAGTGTACGCCCGAGCGATCCTCGCGGCGGCGCTGGTCACCTCGCTGCCGCCCTTGAGGAACCGGACCATTTCCGCGCACGGGACGGTCTCGCGGATGAGGCGCGCGGCCTCCAGTTCCACCGGGTGCAGCAGGCCGAAGATCATGCCCTTGTCCAGTTGCTCGCGAACTGCCTGGTCTACCCGGTCGTAGCAGTAGCCGAGGGTGATCGGGCCAAGCGCCAGGATGTAGTCGATATACACGTTCCCGTCCACATCCCAGACACGGCAGCCCTTGCCGCGCGCCACGTAGATCGGGAAAGCCCCAGGAGCGTAGCCCTGCGGCCGCTTGCTGTTTGTCTGCGAGCCGCCCGGGATGAGGTCCAAGGCCTCCTGCCACAGTTCCAGGGATCGGGTCAGGTTCAGTCTGTCAGCCATCGATGCGCCTCCCTATCGGCAATGATTGCGGTTAGTTCGCTTGTACCGTGCCGGCGCCCGACCTCAGCCTTCCGCCGCGCAGGCATGGGCCTTCTCGGGCGTGAGGTGCCCGTCCCAGACGCGCACTCGGCGAATCAGCCCGGTGAAGCCGTTGTCCGCGCCGTAGTCGCCAACCAGAGTGGCCCGGTCCATCCCGACCTCCAGGCCCTCATTGGGGTCCACGGGGATGAATCGGTCGAGTTCCACCGATCCCGCCTCCTCACCGTTCACGTAGAGCTTCGCGAAGGCATCGTTGGTGATCACCGCCAACAGGTGCGCCCAGTCGGCGCCAATCTGATTCGTTCCCCGCACCACGATGGCCTCCCCTGCGATGCGCAGGAAGAAGCCGGGCCTGCCATCTCTAAGGAACAGAGCGTAACCATTGGTCTGGCCGCCCCGGGCGAGGATCACGCCGGTGTCCTTCTCAGCCTTGACCCACGCTTCCACTGAGTGCGGCCCTCCGGCGGGGTTGAGGCTCTCCGAGCGGTCCACGGAGATGGAATCCGTGCCGGTGAACTTTCGTGCTTTCCGGCCATCCGCATCAACCACTTGGGCGCCACGCGCCGTCCCGTGGTTACCTTTGCCGGACCTGTCTGCGACCCTGTCCCCGGCGTCCTGTGCGAAGTCGAAGTCGAGAACCACGCTGCCCGCCTTGTTCACCTTCGGGCGCCAAGCCTCCTGATAGTCGGTCTCCTTCAGGAGGCGCTCCAGTTCGGCCTTGAGTTCCTGTTTCTTGTCCGCGTATGCCGGATTCTCGGCGAGATTGGTCAGCTCGTGCGGGTCCGTCTCCAGGTCGTACATCTCGTCGATGTCATTGATCTTCGGGTACGTGATGTACTTCCAGCGCTCGGTGCGGACGCCGAACATGGTGGGGATTCCGGGCAGCCAGCCCTCCTGGAAGTACTCGTAGAGAAAGGAACTGCGCCAGTTT
>JAGPGE010000461.1 GCA_018056145.1 Armatimonadota bacterium | reverse complement strand
GGAGGGCAGCAGGTCCGGCGTACACTGGACCCGGGCGAAGGTGCAGCCCACGGAGAGCGCCAGCGCCCGGGCCAGCATGGTCTTGGCGACACCGGGCACGTCCTCCAGGAGCACGTGGCCCTCACATAGGAGGCAGACCAGAGAGAGCCGGACGGCGTCGCGCTTGCCGACGACGACCTTCTCAACATTGTCGATGACGGCACGGCCCAGAGCGGCGACATCCATGGCAAAGGCCTCCGTGAATAGCGGCAGGGCTCAGACGGATGCTCATTTGAGCCTTGGGGCACAATGAGTCAACACCCGGCCGTGGGCATTGGTTCGCTTGCGCGGGAATCTACCCAGGCGCGGCCGGGAAGCCTGAATAACAATAGGTGCATGCAGCGCCGAAATCAAGACACCATTCGTCAGTGACTGCCACGGTTCGGAACACGACGCAGGACTTTGGTCTGGGGTGGCGAAACATACCCGGTCCCGCTAATGCCCACACCGGGTGCCCACATGAGCGCGGCAGAAGCCCACACCGGCACTGACACCATTCGCCCGAAGCCCGTGACCGTGCGCGCGTTGCTGATCGGCCTGCTTCTCGTGCCCGTGAACGCCTGGTGGCTGGTGCAGATCGAGTACGTGCGGTACTCGGACAATGCCACCACATCGGCGCTCTTCTTCAACTGCATCGCCCTGCTTCTTGTGTTGCTGGGCCTGAACGCTGTGCTGCGGAGAGTTGCGCCGAAGTGGGTTTTCTCGCGCAGCGAAGTGCTCACGGTGTACGTGATCCTCGTGATCGCGAGCGCCCTGGGCGGGCATGACCAGCTTCAGATCCTGTTCACCACGATCACCTGGGTGTTCCGCAACGCCACCGCTGAAAACGGCTGGGAGGATGAGCTGTTCCCCCACATTCCCCGGCACCTGGTTGTGTCCGATGAGCGTACGCTGGAGCGCATCTACCTGGGCGGCTCGACCCTGTACGCTCCGGGCAGGCTGGACCCGTGGCTTGGGCCGCTGGGTTGGTGGCTGGGCTTCGCGGTGGTGCTGGTGTGGACGCTGCTGTGCCTCATGGCCATCTTCCGGCCCCAGTGGGACCGGGAGCGCCTGAACTACCCCATCGCCCAAGCCCCGCTGGACGTGACCTCTGCCAGCCTGCGCCCCTTCAGCAGCTCGCTTTTCTGGATCGCCTTTGGATTGGCGGCGACGATCCAGATGGTGCGCCTCGCCCACAACCTGTGGCCGGAAGTGCCGGCAATCAACATCGGCGTGCGGAACTACACCTTCAAGGGCATGCCGCTGAGCGCCGCAGGCGCGATTCCCATATCATCATATCCCTTCAGCTACGGGATGGCATACCTGCTGCCGATCCAGCTCTCATTCTCGGTGTGGTTCTTCTTCCTGTTCGCGCGGCTGGAGATGGTGCTTTCTGCGATGATGGGGCACACCCAGTGGCGCGGGTTCCCATACATACAGGAGCAGGGCGTGGGGGCTTATTTCGGCGTGTTCCTGTTCGTTCTGTGGGCGGCGCGAGGGCACCTCGCGCGGATGTGGCAGGCGGCCATTGGCGGCGAGGCGATGCGGAAGGAGGAGAGGCTGCACGAGCCGCTGTCGGCGCCGGTTGCGGTCTGGGGATTCCTGGGCGGAGTGGCGCTGCTCATTGCGTTCTCCATGTCCGCCGGGATGAGCCCGCTGACTGCGGTGCTGTTTTTCGGCCTGTTTCTGGCGATTGTGCTGACCCTCACGCGCATCCGGGCGGAGCTTGGCCTGCCGACCATCGAGATGTACCAGGTGGGCGCGGACGACATCCTTCAGAACGTGGCCGGGGGCGCGGCGTGGTCGAAGCCGGACCTGGCAGTGATGAGCCTTTACTTCTGGCTGGTGCGCACCCACCGACAACTGCCGATGCCGGTTCACGCTGACGTGCTGCGCATTGGCAGACAGTCGGGGATCGACCTGCGGCAGATTGCGGCGCTGATCATCGGGGTGTCGGTATTTGCGGTGATCTGCAGCTTCTGGGCGCACCTGCACGTGATGCACCAGGTGGGATATGAGTCGGCGAAATTCACTGGCCCAGCGGGCTGGGCCTTCGGCAATGACCCTTGGCGCAAGCTGGATTCATGGCTGACGAACCCGCGGGAGGCGAAACTCGCGGCGAGCTTCGCGTACCTGTACGGCGTGGGGTTCACGCTACTTCTCGCGGCGCTGCGGACGCGGTTCGTCTGGTGGCCCTTCCACCCGGTGGGCTATCTCGTCTCGGGGAGCTTCGGGCTTTTCCGCCTGTGGCTGCCCATCTTCCTGACGTGGCTGATCAAGAGCCTGCTCCTGCGGTACGGGGGCCTATCCGCCTACCGCAAGGCATACCCGTTCTTCCTGGGGCTGATTCTTGGGGAATTCGGCGCGGCCCTCGTGCGGACGCTGATCGACCTGATCTTCAACCTGCACCTGCCGGCGGAGTCGGGCGTGGGAGGGTTGTGAGGGACTGATCGCGCGGCCCGTGTTCAATGGTCAGTCACGCACGCTCAGTTCCGCGCTGAATCAGAGCTCAGCGAAGTCAATTGGGTCCAGGCGGCGAATGCTCGGCAGGCGCTCGAAGTGACGGTCGGTAGAGATGATTGCCTCGACTTGTGCTGCCTGTGCCGCGGCCGCATGAATGGCGTCTCGAGCCGGCAGGAACTCGTGAGCTTCCATCATCGACGCTGCCGCGGAGACCGTCTCAGACAGGATCGGCAGGATGTCCGGGACGGCAGCCATGAAGTCTCGGCATAGCGCGATCCCCTCGGGACGTCGGCCGATGGCACTGAAGCGGTAGAGGATTTCCTGAAGGACCTGGGCGTCGGTCACGGCCTCAACCGCACCCGCAACGCAGGCCAACAATATGAGTCGGCACGGTTCGCGATACTCGTGCTCCCTGCCTGCGGCGTACATGGGGATACTGGCATCGATGAGGCACCGCATCCTTTCAGTCCCCCAGTTTGCCGGCCTCGATCTGGCGCTCCATCTCATCCCAGTCCGCGACCGGAAGACCCATCGCAAAGATGCGCTTCAGGGCTGCAAGCTTCGCAGATCGGTCGCCCCCTGAACCAAGCCCGATCTCCGCGAACTCACGAATGAGCGCCCCGAGTGATTTCCCTTCGCGCTCGGCCCGGTCTTCCAAGCGCCGGCGCAGTTCAGGAGAGAGCAGTATCTGCACCCGTTCCGTCAGAGCCATCGCTAGTCACCCCTTGTATGCATGCACATACGTATATTATACCGCGTCAAGTGCCCAGTCAACTGGTGCCGGGAACAGACCGGGGAGCCCGCTGGTGCAGGCTCCCCGTGGTTCCACACTGCGTGCGTCGACGCCTACAGGTTCGGGTTGTACAGCAGGTGGACGCGGTGGCCGGCGGGGTCGGGGGTGGTGAGGTAGCCCGCCTTCACGCCGCCTTTCTCGCTCTCCTCCTCGAACTCAAAGCCCTTCGCGACCAGCGCCGCCTTCGCTTCCTCATAGTTGGAGACGCGCACCGCGACGTGGGTCTTCGGCTGGCTCGGCTCCTTCATGATCTCGATGCGGCCCGCGCCGGGGCCGGACATGAAGATCGAGCTGTTGCCCACTTTCATCTCGAAGCCGAAGGTGTCGCGGTACCACTCAGCGACCTCCTGGCCCCCCGCGGGCTTTTCGGGGTACAGGCCCGGGTGCTCGACTCCCAGGAACAGCGCGGTTCCGCGGGCTTTCTTGACCCACCAGAGCACGTCGGCGACCTTCGCCGCGATACCATCGAAGTCGCCGGAGGCCACGGCCTCTTTGGTCACAAGTTGGCTGCCGATGCCCAGTGCCGCGCAGCCCGCCTTGATCCAGGCGGTCACGCTCTCCTCGGTGGCGTCCACGCCGCCGGTGGGCATGATGCGGGTCCAGGGCATGGGGCCAAGGACGGCTTTGACGAACTTGGGGCCGCCCACTTCGCCGCCCGGGAAGACCTTGCAGACTTCGACACCGAGCTCCTGCGCCTGGGCGATTTCGGTGGCGCTGCCGCAGCCGGGAGCGTACGGAACCATACGGCGGTTGCAGAGTTTCGCGACCTCGGGGTTCAGGATCGGGCCGACCACGAAGTTCGCGCCATTGGCGATGTACAGGGCGGCGGTGGGGGCATCGCCCACGGAACCCACGCCCATAATGATCTTCGGCAGGTTCTTGCGGGCGTGCTTCACCAGCGCCGCGAACACCTCGGGGGCGAAGTCGCCGCGGTTGGTGAACTCCACGCAGCGCACGCCGCCGGCGGCGCAGGCTTCGAGGATCTTGATGGCTGTGTCCACGTCACTGTTGTAGAAGACGGGGACGAGTCCGTCTTCGATCATCGCGTTGAGGACTTCGAGCCGGCTGAACTGGGCCATGGTGTGCCTCCTGTGGTCTCTCGCGGCCGCCGGGGTAGTACTCCAGGCGGTCCGCCGGATGAGAGGATTATAGCACGCTCCGCGGGACTGCGGGAACGGCACACGGCGTCGCGAGCAAGCTCGCTCCAACTAGTTCCCCCGTAGGAACAAGAGACGACCAGGTTCAGCGGAGAGAGAAGAGGGCCTGCTCGCCGTACAGGACGCGCCCAACTTTCACGGAACCGCGGACGGAGTTACCGATGAGGACCTCTTCCGCGCGGGAGAGGGCCTCGATGGGCAGCGGCTCCTGTCTTGATCCGGTGCGGTCGATGAATGCCTGGCGCCAGATGCCGGGCAGCAGGCCTTCGGTGATGGGCGGCGTCACCCAATGCCCGTCGATGCGCAGGAAGATATTGGTGATGGCGCCCTCGGTGAGACAGTCGCGCTCATTGGCGAAGATGACCTCGAATAGCCCGTCATCAGTGGCAGCCTGGCGTTCGCGATCATACAGATCGCGGCGGTTGGTCTTGTGGTACAGCAGGCGGTCGCCTGAATCCACGCGCTTAGTAGACAGGCGGACGGTCGCGGGACCGGTAGGCGGGTCTGGCGCCGGGCGAGTGGACACGGTCAGCCTGCCGGCGCGGTTCAGGGAGAGGCGGACCACGACAGGCGCATCGGGCGCTTCCGCCGCGACTTGCGCGAGGAGGTCGCGAATGGCCTGCTCATCCGCCGCGAAGTCCCAGTAGTCAGCACTTGCCAGCAGGCGTGCAATATGGTTCTGCAGGTGGGCGTACTCCCGGTCGCGATTGAGCAGCAGCGTCTCGAACAGCTCCATGGCAGGCTGGATGCGGAAGGCGAAGGTGGACTTGAGGAGCGTT
>JAGPGE010000460.1 GCA_018056145.1 Armatimonadota bacterium | reverse complement strand
GAACCGCACCAGTGGCCCGAGCATTCCGAGAAGTTGGCTGAAGTCGTGACGAACACAGCGCTGCGGGTGGGTTGCCCGGTGGTGGGGACGGACTGCGTGGGGATTATCGGCCACGGGCCATGGACGGGGTACACTTACGGCGGACGCAGCGTGGTCTCAGACGCGCACGGGAAGATCCTCGCCTTGGCCGCGGACCGCGAGCCGGACGTGATGATCGTGGACATTGCGTAACGCCAGATCGCGCTAGCACCCGCCGTCCGCCGCCGCGATTGTGGTCGCGGCCATGGCCTCGTGCTGCGCCGGGGCGTCGGCTTTGGGCGACTGGCATCCGGCTCCGAGCCTCGTCCGGAGACGGTGCCTGTACCCAATGCGGCCTTCCCCGCGCCTCAGTAGTAACTCCCCGATCCGCTTTGAAACTGAGCCCCGCGAGTGCTGCCGAAGTTCGCCTGCAATGACGGGAAGGCCTTGATGCCCAGGTCGATCTGCCACTCGCCCTCCGGTTCGCTGTACGAGATCGAGCCCTGCCAGCAATGCAGGTCGCGCGTAATGCGGATGTCCATCTGATCGAGCTTGCGGGTGAACCCGCTGTAGCGCCCCAGGAACTCAAGCTGCGTCCGCCGGTCGATGTCCCAGTCCAGGTCGATGCTGCCCTGCTTCAGCTTGCTCTCCTCGATGTCATACTGCGCTCCCAGCCCCAGGTAGAGCCGCCGCGGCTTCACGAACACCCACCTCGCCTGCAGGTTGCGCCATTCGGACTGCTCAATGTCGTACCCGGTATCCAGCGACAACTTGGAGTTGCGCGAGGTCATCATCTCGTATTGCACAAGCGCCGTGCGCCAGCGGTCCAGCACGGCATCATAGCCGGTGCTGAAATCGAACCGCGAGCGGTTCGGCGCCAGATGGGTGAGCTGGAAACTGGCATCCCGACTGCGGCCCCAGTAATCCAGGCGCAGCGGCGAGAACCCCTGCGGGGCCGCCCAGTTGAACCGGTAGCGCGCGGTCCAGCGCTTCCCGTCATTCTGCCGGATTTCGGTGTCGATAGCCGCGAGGTACGCCGCGCTGCCCTCGTCGTAGAAGGCCTGGTAATACCGCCCCGCGGTGCGGATAGTGCTGTCCCCCGTCAGCCTGCGCGTGGAGCCGCCGAAATCCAGCTTCGCCGCCGCCCGGCTGACCTCAACATCATCCGGGTCCTGGTTGTAATGGGCCAGTTCGAAGCTCGCCCGGGTGGAGATCCTCCCCAGCGGCTTCCAGCTTTTCAGCCGGTCCGTGTCCGTCCGCAGGCGCAGTTCCGGCAGTCGGTTCAGGGAGCGGTACGTGTCATCACCGGTGTAGCTGTCGCGGTCCGTGTCGAACCGGTCGTCCATCAGGAAGCTCCAGTCATACTTCTCCCGCCGGTTCTGGAACTCGAACGCGTAAGTGAACTCCTTGTCCAGCGGATCGGACGCGGACCGCCGGTTCTCCTGCATGTTCGCACGGAAATCCCAGCTTGTGTTCGGACCGTTCTGCTGCCGGTGCGAAAGGCTCCCGTCCAGGCGCCGCGACCGGGAACTGGTGCTGGAGTTCACCGAATACCGCACGCCCAGAGTCGAGTCCGCGCCCGGCTCGCGCCGCGTGAGGCTCCAGTCGTTGGAGAGCGTCTCGGAGGTTCCGTAGTACCCGCTGTTCTGCTGGAGATTGGAGCGCAGGTCCCACGTGTATGCGTCGTCGATCTGCCAGCGGTGGCTCACCCGCGACACCAGAGCATCCTCGCTGGGCTCGATGAAGAAAGTGACCTCCGCCGTGTGGTCTTCAGTGTCCAGGAAGTGATCCACCCCGTAACCGGTGCCCCGCCTCTCCGTTAGGTGCAGCCGCAAGATGCCATTGTTCGCTTCGTTAACCAGGTACGAATAGGCGAACTTGGCGAACTTGCCCTCAACTGTGTTCTCGCCGATGACAGGAATGAGCCGGTTATCCTTGCGCTTCAAGGACAGCACCAGGTCAAAGGGGTATTTGAGCACGCGGTTGCCCGACACGTAGAGCGCGGGCTTGCGGAACAGTATCTTCTGGTCGGGTACCACGCGGATGTAGTCCGAATGGAGCCCGAAGTGGGGATGAAGCTTGTTACAGCTTGTGGCCGTGGCGCCGAAGGCCTCGATGATGTTGCGGTCCGGCGGGGTCTCGATGTGCCCCGCGCTCACGTAGATCGGTTCGGCAACCGTGCCATCGAAGAACCCCGGCTGGATCTCGGTCCGCCCGCCCTCCACCCGCCAGTCATTGGTCTCGACATTGATCGCCACGCTGGTCGCGGTGGTGCGCATACTCTCCGAGCCGATAACCACGCGTCCGGTGAGCTCGACCCAGATCTGGTCGGCGTCAATGACCGCGGTGTCCGCCGTGGCCCGGAAGTCCTTGCCCACGATCTCCACATTGCCCTCAATACGGGTCCCATCTCGCTCTATCCGGGCCTTGTCCGCGCGAAAGTTGAACCCGTTGCCGGGAGGCGGTTGTAGGGAGCCGTCCGTCGGGGGACCAGCGGCCTGCCTCGGTTGCGGGGGCACGGGCAGCGTCTGCTCGGGAGCGGCAGGAGTGCTGTCCGGTCCGTCGGATGGCGCAGCCCCGCCCGCTTCGTCAGGGGCAGACGCCGGGAGGCGATCGATGGGAGGCGGCGCCTGCCCCGGCTCGTCCCGCGGCCAGCCAATGCCGGAAGCCGCGCCCAGAGACGCGACCAGAAGCAGCCCGACCCGGATTGCCCTGCCGAGAGTACCTGACATGCGCACCAATCAAACTCGTGGGCTCGGGCCGTGCAGTGAAGTGCCGAAGCGAGTGCGATGAGTCCCGAGGGTGTGAACGAAGTCTACCGCGGCGGACAAGCGGGGGCAGCGAATCGCGGCAAGGCCCGCAGACCAGCGCACGAGGCTGGCCCAGCGCCTCAGAAGCGCCGCATCCCCCACAAAGAAAGGCCCAGCACCACCACGTTCTCGGCCCATGCAGCCACGGGCACGGGCAAGACCCCGTTGCCGCCGAGAATCCGCATCCCCATCATCACCACATAGTACACGAAGGCGACGACCAGCGTCGCCAGGATCCCTGCCAGACTCTGCCCCCTGCCGAACCGCAGAGCAACCGGCGCCGCCAGCAGCGAGAACACCAGGCAGGCAAAGATCAGCGAGAGCCGCCCGTGGATCTCCAGGTCATATTCCCGGGTGGACAGCGGTCCACCTGCGGCCACCTGCCGCCGCAGTTCCAGCAGTCGGCCCAGGCTGCGGTTCTCCATGCGCTCGCCGCTGAAGGACGCTGCGCTGACTTCGGTCAGGTCTACATCCAGGTCGCCCGACAGGGAGTCCAGCGAACCCGGCCAGGTGATCCCGTTGAACCGCGCGTTGTTCGCCACCAGCCGCCTGCCCGAGAACCTCGCTTCCGGCGCATAGACCACCCAGGGCGGCTGATCGGCCCGCTTCATGAACCCCAGCAGGCCTTCGAGCGTGTCTCGGTCATTGTCCACGTCCCGGGCAACGAAGATCCACTGGTTGCCGGCTTCCACGAATTGCCCGGGCTTGAACGCCAGAGTCTTCTGCTGCACGAGGATCGAACTCATGAGACGCTGAGCTTCCTGGTCCGCGCGGGGCACCGCGTACTCCTTCAGCGCGAAGGAAGCGCAGGTCGCCACAAATCCAAGCGCAAGGGCCGGGGCCATGAGCCGCACCCCACTGACACCCGACGTGAGCATGGGGATCAGCTCATGGTCCGACGCTAGGCGGTTCAGAGCCAGCGAGCAACCTAGAAGCGCCGCCACTGGCATCGCCAGGATCGCGGCATCTGGGGCCTTCAGGGCGGCGAACTTGACGATGCTCGCCAGCGGCACGCCCTTCCCCGCGACGACGTCCACCACGGTGTACAGGACGTGCCCGGTGATGAGCACCACAAAGGCCGCCAGCGCAGCCAGCGCAGGCCCCACCATCTCGCCCAGGATGTACCGGTCAATGATCTTCATTCTTCCAGACGGCGCATGCCTACCAGATCACATCCACCAGCGTGTCTCCCACCTGATAGAGCGTGTCCGCCGAGCAGTGGGCCGGCGTGTCATCCACTGTATGCCATTCGGCGGGCACGAAATGGATGATGTCCACCGCCGGGATGCCCCGGTTGATGAAGGGCACGTGGTCGTCGGTGATCGTCTGGCCGGTCACGCGCTTGAAGGCCTTATGCCCCCGTTGCTCCGCTGCCGACCAGATGGCGTTCACCAGCGTCGGATTGGACCGCAGCGAGTTGCCCTCCAGCTTGAACTCCGGCCCGCCGGTGCTCCCGTCTTTCTGGAGACGGGGATTGTTGAGCTGGTCGGTACCCACGATGTCCAGCAGGATCATCTCCCCGGGCCTGGCTACACTAGCGGGCCAGTGCGATGCCAGATACTCCGAACCGATGCAGAACCCCTGGTGAGGGAAGCTCGTGGTTCCGCCGATGCCGGAGTCCTCGGCGTCGAAGAACGCGACGATCACGGGACGCGAGGGTACCTGCTGCTTCATGAGCCGCCCCAGTTCCAGCAGCACTGCAACCCCGGACGCGCCATCGTTCGCTCCGAGGATCGGGGTGTTCTGGTTTGCGGGGTTCGGGTCCTGATCAGCCACCGGACGGGTGTCCCAGTGCGCTCCCAGGAGCAGAGGCTTGCCGGGCTGGCCCGTTCCGAACAGGCCGAGGATGTTCTGGAACTGGTACGGCCCCCCCATGGGTGTGCGCGATGTGAAGTCCTGGGTGACGACACTGTCGGCAACTGCGGTAAGTTGCTGCACGAGCCATGCCCTGCAGTCTTCGTGGCCCTGCGAACCGGGCTCGCGCGGCCCGAAGTCGCACTGGGCAGTGAGCGCCGAGAAGGCCAGGCTGCGGTCGAACTCGGGGCGGCCGGCGGGAGGCGGCGGGGGGGGAGTCAACGCAGAACCGCCGCCGCCGCAGGTCGTGCATCCGGCCAGCACGCCGAGGGCAATCAGGGAGAGCGCGGCGAAACGTGACTTGTTCATGGGCGACCTCGGGATGAATCGCAAACCGGCCCCGGACCCGCGCAGGCGGGCCGGCTTCCGGGACCATTCGCTGGATTGTGGACTTGCTGGAGCCCGCGCAGGTTCCCCGCTCCGGCGGCACAAATGAAACGGCGCCCTCGACCGCAGACCGTCGAAGGCGCCGTGGGTACCGCTATTGTGCCGCTGCTATTCGTCCAGGTCAACACCGGGCGCCGATGTTGCGCGCCGGTCCCGGCTAATCTCG
>JAGPGE010000459.1 GCA_018056145.1 Armatimonadota bacterium | reverse complement strand
TGAAGGATGGGGTCACCAAGAGTGACTTCGAGTGGAACACCGAGGACTTCGCGGACGGTGTCTACGACCTGCGGATCACCGCCAGCGACCGACGGGCCAACCCCACCGGCAGCCTCGAGCACACGCTGGATATCCTGAACGTCACCATCGACAACACCGCGCCAGAGATCGAGCTTATCAGCGGCCCGGCGGAGCAGAAGGACGGCGAGTTCGCGCTGACCGGCTTTGCCCTGGACGCCCTGTGCATGATTACCAACATCGCCTGGCGCCCCGCGGGCAAGGACGACGAGGACAACTGGCGCGGGGCCTGGCTGGATGACGGCCTGTACGACTGGACGTACGAGCGGTTCCTTGTGGACACCGGAAAGCTGGCGGACAGTGTCACGGAGATCATCATCCGGGCCCGCGACGCGGCCGGCAACGTGACCGACAAGACCGTGGAGCTCCCGGAGCGCCGGGCCAAGCTAAACAAGCCCGAAGAGAAGAAGGACGACAAGCCGAAGGACGACAAGCCGAAGGACGAGAAGGGCGAGACCGCCAACGCGGCGAAGGGGTAGTTCGACCTGGGCTCTTGAGGCCGCATCTCGGCGGCCGGGCGATACTCAACGGGGAGACCAACGACCATGAAAGCGAAGGAAATCATGACCACGCCAGTGCTGGCGGTCGAAGAGACCGACCGCGCGCAGCACGCCGTGGAGATCATGGCCGACAACGACATCAGCGGCCTGCCGGTTGTCAACGGCAGGGAGGAACTGGTGGGAATTGTCACGGAGCGCGACCTGTTGCTCCTGGACCAGCAGGAACCGCCGATGATGAAGACCGCGCTTTACGGGCTGTGGATCACACCCCTGCATCTCATTGAGCAGGACGCCAAATGGCGCGGGCTTGCGGTCAAGGACGTGATGACCCGGAACGTGATCACTTTCGGGCCGGAGGACAAAGTGATCGACATCGCCAAGGCCATGCATGACAAGGACATCAACCGCGTACCCATCATGGATGGCGGAAAGATCGTGGGGATCATCTCACGCAAGGACATCATCCGCGCCATGGCAAAGGGGCTGTCGCTGGAGTAGCGACAGTGCGCGGAAGAGCGAAGTACACAATAAGAGGGCAGACCCCGCGCGGGCCTGCCCTCTGTGCATCCATCGACACTTGCGCCTTACGGTGACGCACTGAGGGTGAAGTCGATTCCATCCAGCACCCGGCCCTCGCCCTCGTAGTCCACCGTGCGGGTGATAGTGCGCGACCCGAAGGTCACCCGCAGTTCGTACCTGCCCGCCGGGACGAACAGGTAGTAGCGCCCGTCCGCGCCCGTGGTGTAGCGGGCCATTTCGGTGCCGCGGTTGATGTTGAAGGCCACTACAACCGCGCCCGCATTGTCCGCCGCGCCCAGGAGCGTCACGGTGCCGGCGATGGTGTGCGGCACGCCCGGTGGCTCGCCCGAAGCCCGGGACATCAGTACCTGCACGGTCTCCATCCCCGGCAGCACGTTGATCTCATCCTCGTAGTCGTCGTACCCCGCGAGCGTGGCCTTGATGGGCTTCTTCCCCACGGGGACGTCGGGCACGGTGAAGCGGCCGTCGGACCCAGTCTGCACGGAGGGTCGGTCGGCGATGGTCACGGTCACTCCGTCGATGGGCGTCTGCAGGCGCAGGTCCGAGACCAGGCCCCGGACTGTCACCTTCGTATCGCCGCTCAGGAGAGTGAAGCTCAGCGGCGAGTTTGTGCCCCCTGCGTCGGGCTGAACGGTGATGTCAATGGTCTCGGGTAGATACCCGGCCGCGACGGCTTCCACGGTGACCGGGCCTGTGGGGATTCCGCCGACCGCGACCACACCCGCGGAGTCCGTGAAGCCTGAGACGGTGTCATCGTCTCCCCCGCCCGCCGGAAAGAAACTGACCAGGGCATTGAGCAGCGGAGCGCCGTCCGAGCCCCTGACGGTGGCCTGCACGGTGCCGGTGACGGTGGTGTCCACGGCTTCCATCGTCAGGTCCACGAAGGTCGCGATGTCCTTGCGCAGTTCGAGTTGCTGGGCCACGGTCTTGTAGCCCGGGGCGGTTACGGTCATCGGTTGTTTCGGCGGGTCCTCGTCACCGAAGGGGATATTGCGCAGGATCAGTTCGCGCTCGGAAGGGCCGTCAAACTGCCCCCGCACGCCGCCGACCACAACCTGCGCGATGGACCGGATCGTGGGCGCATCAGTTCCAGGGCCTTCGAAGGCCGCGAAGACCACGATGGCGCCGGTGGGTTCGGTGCTCGCGGGCAGCCCGCCGCACCCCGCCAGGAGCACCGGGGCCGCACAGAGAGCGAGCAGGAGATAGGCATTCAGTCGCATGTTCAAGGTGATGTGAACTTCTTTCTCGGCTGCGTTCGCCAGCTGGTTCCCATCCGGCTCAACGCCGGTCAACGCGCAGGCTTCGCACGGCGCGCACGGACTGGCCGGTGTCGGTCCGCGCCTGAACTTCGAACAGGTAGAGCCCCGAAGGGACCTTGAGCCCGTCCCCGTTGGTGAGATTCCACGCCACGGTGTTGACCCCGGCGGGCTGCGCGCGATCCTGGAACAGGTTGCGAACGGGTCGGCCAGCGATGTTCAGCACCCGGGCCTGCACCGAAGCCGCCTGGGAAAGCGTGTACGCGATACTCACGGAAGACCCGGCGGACTGGGCGCTCATGGCGGAAATCACCAGCGCACCCGTATTCTCAGCGGGCATTTCGACCCGCAGCGTGCGACTGACTCCCGAGGCATCCGCGGCCAGCGTGTACCCCGGGGTTGTTCGCATATACAGGCGGGTTCCGGTCTGCGGATCCACCAGGACCGGCTTCGCGCTTGCCGGCAGGGCGCTCAGGTCCGGCCACGAGACGCGGACAGGTTCGTCGGGAATGTTGCTCTCCACCCGCAATTGCCAGGTCTCGCCGGCCGGCTCCAGGCCGCGAACGTCCGCCAGATACGCCGTGGAGTCCGACGCGCCCGACACGAACCGCGCACTCACCGTGGGGCCCACCGCAGGCGGCGCCGCCATGTCATACTCGGGTTCGAAAGACGCCGACGCGCCGTCCGCCCCACCGAGATAAGCGGCGGAGGAGGAGAAGGACCCCGCCTGAACCTGAATCGGCAGGCGCCAGTCCGGGCCAGGCAGCTCTTTCGTGGTGGAGGTCGACGCAGCCGCGGTCTGCACGGGTTCGAAGGCCAGTTGCGCCCCGGCGGGCACCAGGCAGCGGATCCAGTAGCCACTGAACGGCACGAGCTCATCGGTTGTCTCGTACCCCGCGGACTGGGAGTACCTGATGATCCCTGTCTGCACGTAGCGTTTGGTGATCGCCTCCGCAAGAAGCACCGGAGCGTTCGTGCCCACCTGGACTTTCAGCTGATCGATGGGCATGCTGTTCAGCCGCGGTGTCCCGAACATGTTCCAGCCCAGTTCAATGGGCACGGTGATGCGCTGGGTTTCGTCGGGAACGATGCCGGTCACCGAGACCGCGGTGTCCTGCAGCACCTTGAGCCAGTACCCGCGGCCATGGCCCAGCGGTTCCACATTGGGCCATACCCGGTACTCGCCCTGAGGCGGCACGGCGGGATCCCAACGGGCGAGAAGAAGATCCGCCGCTGAGATGCCGAGAACCTGGGGCGCGCTGCCGTTCACGGGCGTCACCGGCAGGCTCATCAAGTGAAGGCCGGTCAGCCCCCTCGCGAAGGTGGCCTGCAACGTGGTCTGGCTTCCACCGTCCAGGAGGACCATGTAGCTGTCCCAGCCCACGTTCACACTGCGCGTGATGGGCTGGCCGCTGCTGTTGGTGAAGGTCACCTTGAGCTTCAGTGGCGACAATGCGACGGCGGTGATGGCGGCGCCCCAGACGCCGCGCCTGACGGTGAGCCCGGAGATCCCGTTGCCGCCTTCCACGTCAATCTGTCCCGTGGTGGCGTTGATGATCCCGCCGTACAGGTTGTTCTCACCCACCTCGAACCCGCGCACGAGATACGGGAAGGGGTAGAAGCTGCGCAGGCCGTTGAGGTCAAGCTGGACCGTTATGCGCTGCGCGCCGCCGATATTGAAGAAGGTGGGTATGAGGAAGCCCTCGCCAGGGGTCTCGCCGCCCGGCGGGATGTCGATGAGGTTGCCCTCCTCCGCGTACAGGTTGACGCTGAAGTCGAAGCTCCAGTAGATTGTGCGGGCCTGGCCGGAGCGGACGAACTCATCCCCCGACTCATCGGTCAGGTAATGCTCGACGATGAGCACCACTGCGCTGTCCAGCGGAATGTTCCAGGTATACTCCTTCAGCCCGGCGCGCACGCTGGTATCCAGGACATACTGGCGCTGGTACCACTCCTGGAAGGGCAGGCCTTCCACCGACGGCAGCACCGAAGCCGCCACCGATCGAAGCCCGAGCACGTCGCCCTGAAGCTGCTGGCTGTACCGCGCATAGTACTGGGTGTTGAAGTTCGCGAAGAAGTTGTTGTCCTCGATCCAGCACTTCATCCACGCGGCCCTTGCCATGGCCACGCGCCAGACAAACATGCCGCCGAAATCCCCCTGCGGGTAAAAGGTCGAGTTGCCCAGTTCAGGGTGATTCTCGGCCTCATAGACCGACAGCGCGTAGAACGGGCCGGGGTCCTTGGGGTCGAAGTCCGGCGCCACGCCTGGCTGAACCTGCACTGCCGTGGCCGCCGCGCCCACGAACCCTTCCTCCCACGCATCGTAGAAGATGGCCACGTCATCGTGGAACGCCCGGAGCACCAGGAGCATGAAAATGAAGGTGTCTTCAGGCACGTTCCCGGTCAGGGCAGGCATCCGGATCTCATTGGCGGTGGCGTCGTAAATGCCGCCCTGCAGTTCGGTAATCGAGTCGTCGCGGATGACCTTGACGGTGATGTTGAACGCCGGCGGACCGTAGATCAGCCGGGCCTTCGGGTAGGCGTTGGCGATGTATGCCTGCAGCACGGCCCGGTCGCTGTCTGTCCAGCCCTCGAACTGGAAGGTGAGCTGGTTCGCGGGGTCGCCCAGGTCGCCGACGGCGGCGGTACGCACCAGGTCAGGCAGCACCAGTTGGTCATTGCGGGTATGAACTGCAAGGCGCGGGAAGGCCACGCGCGCGCGGGGGTTCACCTTGCCGATCCGCTGGAGGCGGCGAACCGTTGCCGCGGCATGCCGGAGCTTCGCCTGATCCGCGGCGCTCGCAGCCGAGACCGAAGCAGCGCCCACGCGGTCGTCGGGGATTACGATCGCGCCCTGGGGGCCATTGCAGCGGG
>JAGPGE010000458.1 GCA_018056145.1 Armatimonadota bacterium | reverse complement strand
TCTGTGGGTCATGGACAGCGAGACCGATCATGGACTCGTCCCACATGTGGTAGACCGTGATTTCGGCGTTTTTCACGCTCAACCACGGGCCGATATCCCCTGCCTTGTACTGGAGGGTTGTGAGCTCCTGCTGGGTGGGCTTGCGTTCCCAGCCGCCACCGGCAGTGCTCATCCAGCGCACCGGGAAGTTGCTCTCGTGGGTGAGGCGCCCGGTCTCCGGGTACCGGGCGCGCGGGCAGAGGCGATCATTGACAACAAGCGCCCGGAAGTCCCACTGCCCCTCCTTCACGCCGGGCACATCCGCCACCCAAAACCTGTCACCTTCCTTGCGCCAGCCAGTGATCTTCCTGCCGCCGTAGATGATTGTCTGCCCCGCACCCGCGCCTTCAATGGTCAGGCCTGAGTCCCGGGAATCAAGAACGATCGGCTTGTCGACGTAGTATCGGCCCCCCGACAACACGATGCGGCGGGGCTGCCCGGCCTGCCTCCGGGATGCTTCCATGGCGGTGGCAAGACTCGCCAGCGGCCCGTCAGTACCCTCGGCGTTCGGTGCCGTCAACTGGCCTGACCAGCCATCATTCCCGTCCGGCGACACGTTCCACGTTGGTGTCTGGGCGTTTGCACACATCGACAGTACCCCCAGGATCATTGTCCACATAAAGAGCATGACCAGACGCGACATTTTCATGGTTCTCCTTGTTGAGCTTTACAGTGAAGGGGTATGACTCACGGGCTCTCCAGCACCGGCTGCACTTCCACGAAGCTGACCGCCATTTTCTGGCCGACCGGCCCTCCGGGCGCATCCGCAGTGGCCCAGTCGCTTATCTTGAGCGTGGCCGTATCGCTTTTCGCCCGGAACTGCAGCCAGTGGTAGGTCATCCAGAAGGGCCGGTCCGGAGTGAAGGGCTGTGGACCGCGAGCGCTGCGGAAGGGGTAACTGAACCCGCCTTTCAGCACTTGCGCGCCGTCGACCGCAATGGACAGAACCTGGGTATCCTTGCGGCTCGTGCCGCCGGTCAGGTCGGCGTAATCACCTGTGATCACCTTGACCGAGTAAAGGCGCCCCGATTCGAGGTTTTTCATCTGTTGCCTGACGGTGTTCGGAGCCTTCGCGCTACGGGTCATCAGTATGAAAGTGTCGCCGAAGCTGCCCGCCGGGTATCTGCCCTGGAGCCCGCCGTAACCGGGGAACTTGCCCTCGGTGATCGAGCCTTCCTCGGCTGTGGAGACCTGCCAGTGCCTAATGCCCGCCTCGAAGTCCGGATCCGTCACGTGACGCAGTTCGTACGGATCGTCCAGCATGCGCCCGGTCTGGCCCTCGATGCAGTAGTGCCGGAGCATTCGGCCCATGCAGTTGAGGATCTCCTCGTCCACGTAGTTGGAGCGGTACGGCTGGATGCCCCACAGCCCGAACAGTGCGGGATCATTGGCCAGAAGCTCCATTTGCATGTCGAGATGCACCCGGAAATCGGCCTGGGGGAAGCGATTCGCTGTGCAGTAGGGCAGATAGGCGTACATCAAGGTGAAGATCGCCCGGCGCATGCAGCCGGGGTAGGCCCGCTCCCAGTCGCCAGCCACCCCGAGGAACCGGTTGCGCAGGGCTTGGAGATTGCGCTCCTCGGTGGGCTCTTCGCCTGCGTACACTTCCACCGAGAAAGGCCAGCCGCAGCCCAGCGAAGTCTTCATAAACAGCTCCGAGGTCTGGTTCCCGTACATGTTGACGACAAAGGGGATCCAGAGTTTTCCGGCGAAGGCCGGGACCTCGGACAAACGCGCGATGGACAGCGTGGTGGCCGCCACGTTCTCCGTTGACGGGTTGCCCGGGTAGTACTCGTCTACCTGGATGCCGCCGGTCTTCGCCAGGTCCCAGCCCCGGGGGTTCAGCCAGACGTCCAGCAGCTTCTCGGTGGTCCAGTCTTCCTTGTCAATGAGCCCCGGGGCCTGGATGTTCGCGATCCACATCTTCCCCTGGGAGACCCACTCGCGGTATTCCGGGGTGTCGATGACCTGCCCCTCAATCATGTTGGCATTGGGCAGCGTGTACTTCGCGAGACGCTCCCAAGTGTTGCTCCCGAAAGGCGCGATCTGCGGGCCGGAGGGGAACACGTTGTACAGGAGCGCCGGGATGGCCCGGACGATGAGATCAGTGTGCAGGCCGGTGACCGTCAGTCTATGCTTGCCCGCCGGCAGCAGGCGCATGGCCTCCGCTGGCCCGGCTTCGGGTTGGGCGGACAGCAACCACTCGTCACCTAGACTCAATGAACATGCGCCCGTGGCGCTGAACCACACCCAGCCGTCCCGTGGGTTCATGAACTCCACCTGTTGCTCACCCAGGAGGCCCCGCGAACGCGCGTCCACCAACTCGCTCACAAGATTGTTCAGCACCCGAATCTGCTGCGCGCCACCGGGGAGCACGGTCACGAGTCGCTTCGTCGAGACCAGTTCACTGCCCGCCTTGTCGCGCAGCGCAATGGTCGCGTCATACGCCCCCCAGGGCAGTTCGCGGGTGTCCAGTGACAGTTCGAGTGACTCATCAGGCGCCTCGATCTCCTTCACGAGAGCAATGTCACCCGTCTCCCGCGATGCCAGGCGGACCGAAAGGGCGCCTTCAGCCAAGTGCGCGGCGGGGACATCGAGACGCATGTCGATGCGCACGGTCCGCGTCTTGCCAGGCGGCATTTCCGCCTGCCAGGGGTCGTGGACGTGCGCCTGCAGCGGCTCCAGGGAGAGTTGGCCGGTGACGGGGACCCGCTGCACATCCGCGAAATCGCCGCCGAGTGTGGTCACGGTCAGCTTGCCGGCCCCCCCCGCCTCGCCGCAGATGAAAAGGTCGGTGCGGCCCGTCCAGACGGGCGTCAGCGCGACCTGTCCGATAGCCAGCTCCCTCTGCTCGCCGGCGCTGAGGGTGACATCCCTTGCGCTGTCGCCCTCGCCAACCCGCACGCGCCTGGGCTCCCTGCTCCAGTTGCGGAGGGTGAGTGATGGTCGGCCCACCGGCGGCGAGACGGAACCGTCGAACAGCACCTTTGCAGTCCCCACTTCCACATCGGCCTGGGACTGGTACAGCGCCGTGATCTCCGCCGCCGAGAGCGCTCTGGAGTACAGCCGGATATCGTCCAGTTCGCCGTCGAAGTACCCGTTGTAGAACCACCCGGTCAGGCGCTCGCGCACCGGCGCTTTGCTGATGGGCAGGGGCATCTCCATCTGCGCCACCCGCCTGCCGTCCACGTACATTGTGGCAAGCTTCGCGCCGCTGTCAGCACTCACCACCACGTGCTTCCACGAACCGTTCAGCAGTGAATTGGGCGCCAGCAGCGACGCATTGTTCGTCCCGTCGGCCCACTCGAACCGCAGGTATCCGTATCCATCCATGCGCAGGTTCATGTTGCGCTCGACGCCGAGGCCAGTGTCGCCGAACAGAATGCGGTTCGTCTTCGGCTCCACAGACGAATCGGTCTTGACCCAGACGGCCAGCGTCATGTCGCCGCTGAGGTTCATCGTTTCTACCTGCGCGTACGTCACCAGGTCGTCCCCGCTGTCGAATCGCAGGGCATATCCCCGCGGCGAAGGGACCCATTCGACGTTCTTCAGTGCAGCATCGTGCCCATTGCCGGTAACGTCAGGGGCAAACTCGCCGCTGCCCTGGTCAAAGTCCCAATGAGCGACAAGTCCCGGTTCTGCCGCGTGGCATCCCGAGGCGATGACCGCCACCAGCACCAGACAAGCCATTGCCCGCGCCATCGCACCAGCCTCCAGTTCCCGTCCATGCATCACCCGTGCAGTGCCTGAAGCTGCCGGACCGCACTGTCCGCCCATAGCTTGCCCGTGCCCTTCGGCGCCCGCACGTGCCGGCACAGCCGAGTCTCGTAGCTTCCCTCATCCAGGGCCTTGTCCGTGGCCACGTAACCGACGCTGCCGTTCGCCAGCCCTATGTTCATGGTCTGCGCGAATGGCGAGCGGGCCTTGATGTCCAGCCCGATTTCGGTGAACACTTCGCCCGGCAGGCCCGCGATGCCCAGGTCACCGATGCGCAGGGCATGGATCGGCATGGTCCACTCGCTCGGCAAGTCCTGCATCAGCACCAGTTCCCGCGCGTAGGCCCACTCCAGGTCGTCCCAGTTCTCGCCGCTATCGTACAGCTTCCGGGCAGCCGCAAGCTCTTCTTCGCTCGGGCAGCGCGCGTTGAACTCCACCTGCTCAATGGATGCGCCAAGGGCGATGTCGTCGCCGAAGTCCTCTTCACGCAGGCTGTTCCACACCCGCCAGGCCTCCGCCGCCACAACGTTCCCAACGCGCTCAATCTGGAAGGTGCCATGCGGGCTGGTGCGCGCGGGCTTCGTGAAATCCAGATTGTTGATGTCGCCGAAGGTACCGTTCGCCATGGGGCAGACGAACTGTGCCCCGGCGCAGCGGTTGAGCGACCTGCCGAAGGCCGCGAAGTAATCGGCGCAGACCACGTCGTGCTTCGGTCCGCTGATACCAACATAGTGCAGGCCCAGGTTGCCCATGGCCGCGATAGGTCTGCCATCCGGGGTCCGCAGGACCATGATGCCCAGTTGCGGGTCAGTGGGTCCGGCCGGCTCGATGGCCTCCGGGTTCAGGTGGCCGGGGTTCATCCGCACCGTGCCGTCCTTCATGCGCCAGCGGCGATTGTGGACTTCCCCCGGGCATGAGCCCGAACCGTGGGCGAACTGGGCGGGCTGCAGATGCTCGACGGCCAGCAGGAAAGCGTCGGCGATACGGGGGGTGATCCAGTCGCAGTAACCCTCCTCCTCCGGGGTGCCCAGCGCACCGCTGGTCGCAGGCCCGGTATGGGTATGCGTACCGGCAATCAGCACGTTCTCCGGCGGGATTCCACAGCGTTCCGCGATGCGAGCCTTGGCCGCGCTCACCACTCTGTCGGGAACCACGATAAGGTCGCAGATCACGAAGCCGAGGGTCATCTCACCATTGGAGATTGCGATCGCCTTCGCGTGGAGCGGGTCGAGGATGTCGGTGGCCTGGCGGTCGTTGAAGTACCCCAGCAGATGGGCACCGAGACCGGGGGTGATATCGACCTGTGCAGCGCTGGCTTGCAGGCTAGGCATGAAAGGCTCCTTGGAATGCGTTTTGTCTATCGGCCACGGTCAGGTGAAGATTCCCGGCCCGCACAGGGAATCCCTCCCTTCGGCTGCCATCGATCGGGGGCAGGTCCGGTCACTCGGGCGGCGAAAACTGGTTGTCACCCATGCAACCCGCGCGGGAGGCCCCACGCCATGACCATCCGCCTGAT
>JAGPGE010000011.1 GCA_018056145.1 Armatimonadota bacterium | reverse complement strand
CCGGCATTCGAAGGACTGGATGGTGTACTTGCGCTCGCTGAGGTCGAAGCCTTTGAAGCGGCTGCCCTTGCCCTGGTCTTCCTCTCGGGCAATGAGGGCGCAGCCCAGCGCTCCGGTAACCTCATTGTGTGCGGGGACGGTGATCGTCTTGCCGGTGACCATGCCGAAGGCGGCCACCACGGCGCGGTTAAAGGCGGTGCCGCCCTGGAAGAAAATGCGCTCGCCAACAGGCTTGCGAGCCACCACGCGATTGAGGTAGTTATACACAACGGAGTAGGCGAGCCCGGCCACAAGGTCCTCCGTTGGCGTGCCGGCCTGCTGGTTGCGCTGCAGTTCGGTCTCCATGAACACGGTGCAGCGCTCGCCAAGGTTCGCCGGGTCCTTCGCCTGCAGAGCGAGATTCCCGAACTCTTCCTTGATGCTGATTCCCAGCTTCTCCGCCTGTTCCTCAAGGAATGATCCCGTTCCCGCGGCACAGACCTTGTTCATCTCGAAGTCGACGACGTGGCCATTCTCCAGGCGGATATACTTGGAGTCTTGGCCGCCTATCTCGAAGATGGTGTCCACTTTCGGGTCGATGGCGAGGGCGCCCCTTGCCTGCGCGGTGATCTCGTTCTTCACCACGTCCGCCCCGATGAAGTCGGCAATCAGGTATCTGCCCGAACCGGTGGTGCAGGCGCCCCGGATGTCCACGATGGCGCCGACTTCCTGGCCGACTTCGCGCAGACCCGTGCGGACCGCCTCGATCGGGGCGCCGGCGGTCATCAGGTAGCGCTTGGACAGCACATTGCCGTCGGCGTCGATGACCACCAGGTTCGTGCTGATGGAGCCGATGTCCACACCCAGGTACGCGGGGATGCGCTCGCCTTCTCGGGGTTCGGGCCGGCTGACTTCAGCGGGCATGATGACCGCATTGTCAAGCTTCAGCGGGAGTAGGGCGCGGTCCGAGGCGGCATGGAAAACGTATTGCTCGAGTTCATCAAGGCGCGAGAAATCGGGCTGCGCAATGTCGTCGCCTGCCTTGAGGACGGCGCCGATTGCGCCCATGACCGCGAAATGCTCGGGGATCACGAGTTGGTCTTCGGTAAGTTCCAGTACGTCGCGCATCGCCCGGACGATGCCGGGGTTCGCCGCGACTCCGCCCTGGAAGGCGACTGGCGGCTCCAGCGCCCGGGCGGATCCCACGGTGCTCTTGAAGTTGCGGACTAGGGCGTAGCACAGGCCAGCGACGATGTCGCAGGTGGGCGTTGCTTTCTGCTGCAGATGAATCATATCGGACTTTGCGAACACGCTGCAGCGTCCGGCCACGCGCGGCGGGGTCTGGGACTCCAGGGCCAGGCGGCCGAAGTCCTCGATGCTCAGCCCCAGGCGTGATGCCTGCTGGTCCAGGAAGGAGCCTGTCCCGGCTGCGCACATGCTGTTCATTGCGAAGTCCGCGATGTCGATGTGATCCCCCGACTGTGAGGTCTGCAGGTACAGGAGCTTAGAGTCCTCCCCGCCGATCTCAATAACGGTGCGGACCTCTGGGTGCAGCGTACTGGTCGCGGTGCCCTGGGCAACGACCTCGTTGACGAAGGTGGCGCCCAGAATCTCGGCGATGACCCGCCCCCCTGCTCCAGTTGCTGCGAGGCCGGCGATGTTATCGATCCCCAACTCGGTGATCGCCTCACGCAGCACTTCAGCAGCGACCTTCATCGGCCGGCCCTTGTGCCGCACGTACCGTTCCTGGATAACTGACCCGTGCCCGTCCAGCACGGCAAGGTCCACGCTGACCGATCCGACGTCAATGCCCAAAAGGCACTTGCGACTGCTCACTGCTCACAGCCCCTTGTCGGCTGAAACCGCGACCCCTCGGGGCCCGCGTTTCATTGGGTTTGAAGGAATCCCTGCTGTGGACCCAGCATGTTACGCCCACGCTGGATGCCTGGATTTCTGGCGTATGCATTATAGCAGATTTCGCCGGGTTGTTATATAGCGTGTTTATGCAATAGCCATTGCGCAGCTCATTGGGGGATGTCGGCGCGTGTGAAGACCATGCCGGGGACCGCATACGAGGCCCCGACTTTCGCGAAAGGCCCGGTGGTCTTCGCGAAGTACTTGGCATGGCCGTCGAGGAAGAGGATGTTCTTTCCGTCACCGTGGAACATGCGGACGTCGATCGTCTGACCGCCCGATGTCTGCTGGTCGCTGTCGTTGGGGGCATACTCGTCGATGAGCGGGCCGTTGTGGCTTTCGAACACGTTTTCACCGCATGCATCGCCCCAGGATCCGGGGAGGTTATTGCCCTTCTCGAAGAGCAGTACGGTCTCGGCGGGCTTGGGGAAATCGCCTTCCATCATTCCCAGAGAGGGTCCCCAGACGCCCCCCGCGACAACCTTCTGGGTGTAGCGCGCGATGGCATATGCTCGGGCCGCGCGCCCAACGTCGGTCCGCGGGTTCCTGTTCGACGGGCAAAGAAGCACCTTGTCGCTCTTCAGGTATCGCATGACGCTCAGGTCCCAGGTCACGACGCCATCAGCGGGATCATTCTTCACGGACTCCGCCGGCGGCGCGGGCCAACCGGGGGTCGCCGCACAGGCCGGATGGCTGACGCACCAGTTCACGATGTAGCCGCCGTAGTCCGACGAGTACGCGCGCATCGCCACGCCGACTTGGTTGAGGTTGGACAGGCAGTTGGTCTTGCGGGCATTCTCCCGTACTCGCGAAAACACCGGGAACAGGATGGCGGCCAGCACCGAGATGATGGCAATCACCACGAGGACTTCTATGAGGCTGAAGCCTTGTCTGCGTCTCATCGTCCATCACTCCTCCAATATCCGCGCCGCAGTCTGTGAATCAACCGAGCGCGCGCCCGGGGGACGGGCCGCGCGCTCGGAGTCGAGCACCAGTTGGTGGTAGCCGCTGAAAGCGGCACGGGCGTTACTGGGTCGGCCAGTCTTCAGGGAACTCGCAGCGGCCGGCGCGGTCGCCGGTCCAGTAGCCGCCGCCGGGATCCGACCCCACGAAGCTGTTTTCGACCCACGGGCCGGACGAGAACTTGTACCACTTAGAGTGGCCATCGATGAAGGCGAAGTTGTTCCCCTCATTGTGCCGGCACGGAACCGCGGTCGGGAATTCCTTGCTGAAGCCCGCCTGGATCGGGTGTTCGCTAGCCGCATCCTCGTAGCTGCCGGGCAGATAGGCGCCCTTCTCAACAAGCACCAGGGTCTTGACAGGATTCGGCGGCTCGTCCTGCATCTGGGCAGCAACGTAACGCGGCAGGGCGTACCCGCGCTTCTTCCCGTCCTGTCCAGGGTGGGTATTCCCGCCAGTGTTGAAAACGTTGTCCGGGCAGATGAGGATCTGCTGGTTCTTCATGTACGGCATGATTGAGACGTCCCAGGTGATGTCGTTGGGGGCGTGGTCGCTGGATCCGGCAATGCACCAGTACGGCAGGAGCTGATCATAGTCCGTCGCGTACATGATCATCGCCAGCCCGATCTGCTTCATGTTGGAGACACAGGCCGCCTGCCGGGCCTTCCCTCTGGCCCTGGCGAACACCGGGAACAGGATCGCGGCCAGAATGGCGATGATGGCGATGACGACAAGCAGCTCTATCAAGGTGAAACCGCGGCGGTGTACTTGCACCGACATTCACATTCCCTCCTGCGGCGGTATCGGGTGGTGCACGGCGTGCTCGTCACACAGAGCTGGGTGGGCGATTCGGCGGGCAGACTCCCACGGTACTAACAACATCCCGCGGCCGCGAGGGTTCCAATGAATCTGCAGGCCGCGGGAGGAGTTCGCTATTCTGCGGTTGTCTGGTCCGCCGGCTTGGTACTTTGACAGATTACCCGCCGAAAAGTTCAACTATACATCCTAGTAGGGCATCTGCGAGACGGATTTGCTGATCATCGCGATGGCCACCGTGCCCATCCCCACGAGCCCCATGCCGCACGAGTACCCGGCCATGAGAACCGTCGCGTACTGCTTCCAACGCCGCGCACCGTAGCGCGGAACGAAGTAGTACTGGCTGATCAGTGCCCCAACCATCTCGGGGAACACGAAGTGCGGGAGGGTCCCCAAACCGCGAACCATGCCGAAGACCAGCATCGTGGGTAGCTTAAACGCCGCCAGTATGTAGTAGAAGGCGGTCCCGAAGACGAAGCCGCCGATTGCGATATTCTTGTTCCAGGCGCGGTAGAACACGCTGCGCTCGGGGTTCACCGTTGACGTGAGCCACAGGCCACGCTCCAGCGCCGACAGGTGCCACATTTTCTGGGCGTACGGGTAGTAGACCGACGGAATCGGCGCAAGGCGCCACACGAATTGCCAGAAGAGCAGGCTGCAGAAGATGGTGATCGGCCAGATAACCAACTCAGCCTTGATCATGCTCGTGATCTTCGTGCCAGTCAGCTCGATGACCCGGAAATGCTGGGCCATGCCACCAAAGTCAGACAAAGGAATGGGCGCGAACCAGATATCGACGCCCTTGTAGCCGCTGAAGATGATGGTCGCTTCGCGCACCATCGGGACACCCACGTACTGGCCGGTCATGCCGATCATCGTCGCATCAATAATGGACTGTATTGGCGTGACCACGAACCCGAACAGGATTACGTAGAACAGCGGGAAACGGGGCACGAGGAGCCAGCACAGGTAGATGTAGGCGATGGTCGAGACGGCAAAGAGGGTCAGGGCCAGCCACGTGGGAATGTCACCGCGTCCCGGCGGTGGCGTCCAGCTTCCCTTGGTCCCCTCCCCACCTTCCTCTCTCTGCTTGCGCAGGTTCTCGCGGAAGATGACAACGATCAGCCACATGCTGACTACGAATACCGCGAACGCGATGCCGATACCGAAGGAGAAGTAGAAGTCGATACGATTGGCAAACTGGGTCTCAATGGTTCCCATACCGGCCTGCCAGCTGCTCAGGACGCCGATCTTGTGCATGTACGGGTTGAAAATCAGGGTCAGGAGCGCCGAAAGGAATCCCCCAACAACAGCCCAGAACGGTACGACGAAACCGGAGCCGATGGACCCGAGATCGGTCACGAAGCCGGTGGGCATGGCCGGCAGGATCTGCTCTGTATTCCGGGTGAGGTCCACCCACGGGATCGGCAGAAGCTGCAGCGGCTTGCTCATGATGGCGCCGGTGAATGTGGGGATACCCACGTAGAACGCGCCGAAGACCAGCCCGATCATGGCGCCGATGGAGAAGGTGCGCCAGCGCCATGTCTCCTCCTTGCTGGACGCCTCAGCCAGAGCTGTGGAGCCTTGGGCGGAGATGGCCGCGAAGGGGAAGGGCAGTTTCTGGTAGTCTGAGGTCAGGCGGAACAGGAAGTAACCCAGGCCCCAGCTGTTGAAGCGGCCGAGGACGGTGCCAAGCAGCAGGAGCAGGCTCGGTATGAGCCAGTCAGGGTGAAGGAATGTTCGCTGCAAAATGGCCTCGGAATCGGGCCCGGGCACGACCCAGGATGGGATCTCGTTGGCGATGCCCATTCCTTTGGCCGCCGGAGATCGGACGAAATACTGGTCCCACATCTTCCCCGCGAAGGCGCCGCCTGCAAGCTGCAAGCCGCCGTGGCCCGTGCTGGCCAGGGCCGACGCGATGTAGAAGAGGATGTAGACCTCCTGACGCTTGAGGGTGACGAAGGACCGCCTGGCCACCTCTGTGAAGAGGATGACGGTGGTCCACTCCGCCGCGGGCCCCAGTGACCGGCCGGCCACGAGCCCGAGGTAGATGGCGCCGGGCATCATGACGAAGCCGACGAAGAGGGCGCCGACAATGGCCTTGATGTCAAAGCCCTCCTCGAACTTCTCCGGCTGATCCATCAGCCCTCGATAGAGTTCAAGTTCCGGATCGTGTTGTACCACTTGGCACCTCCGGCGCTGACGCCGCGTGCTGATTGCCCTGCCCGTCCCCATGAGTGGGGGCTGCTTCTAGCGGACCAGGCCAGCCGGGCTGCTTCCACTGCCAGTATGATCGACTACCTAGGGCCGGCGTGACCGGCCCCCTGTCCGGTTCTCCGCGACCCTATTCCTCTTCTTCCAGCTCCCCGGCTAGGAGCTTCATACCCCGCTGGCCGTACTCGCCCTTGAGACCCGCGGGGAAAGTGCGCCACAACAGGTACTGCTTGCGCAGCATGTTGATAAAGTTGCGCGTCACGCGGATCCACGATGACTCGTCGCCGCTTTCGCGGATGATGACGGCCTGGATCTGGTACACCTCGGCGTCCTCGGTAGGCACCGTCTGCAGCAGGAGCCGCTCGGAAACGCCTAGGTCGTAGGGCGCCAGCCAGACCATAACGCTCAGCTGGTAGCCCTCGCCGAGTTCCGCCTCCATCGTCGTCAGGCCGATGTCGGCGGTGGAGAAGTGTCCCAGCGAGTAGTCGGCATGGGCGGCAAGGTACTCGCGCAGGAACATGTTCACACCAAGAGCCTGGTCGCCCGTAACGGTGAAGGGCAGGCCCATGGCGATCTGGTCGTTCTGGGGCTCGGGCAGGGTCCAGCGGCGCTCAATGCCGGGCATCGCGATTTGTGACGCCCGCTTCGCAGGGTAGATGACGGACAACAGCACCGTAACCATGATGATGGCCGTGGAAGCCACCGCCGAGAGCGACGAGTAGTTCAGGTTCAGACCTGTGAGCAGGTCGAAGGTGAGAAGGAGCTTGGCCATCGCCTGACCCACGAGGTAACCGGCGATGGCGCCCAGAATCGCGTACACGCTGGCTTCCGCGATGAACAGGGCCGCAATGTGCGTAGGCGCCAGCCCGAGAGAGCTGTAGATATAGATCTCGCGGACGCGTTCGTAAACGGACCCGAGCATGGTGTTGAGAACGATGGCAGCGGCGATGAGGATCGGGATCGCGAGGTCGGAAGCGCCCTTGAAGCTGGTGGCGCCCACCGCGCTGCACAGGAAGGTCTCGCCGTCCATGCCCGCGTACAGGTTCAACTCCACGCGCTGCATGAGGTCGTCCAGATGCTTGCGCACGTCCTCGACCTCGGGCATCTTGAGCGCAACGGAACGCAGCGTTCCGCCGGCGTTGATCACGAACTCGTAGGGGACGAAGAGGACGCTGTCGGGCGCAAGATGGATGTACTCGCGCAGTTCGTCCTCACTCATCTTGTCTCCGCGCTGCTGCTGTTGCTGCTGGGCTTGCTGCTCCTGCATGAGCAGGTAGTCAACCGGCGTGATCGATTCGCCGTCGAGGTCGATGGCGTGGTTCTTGAACTTGTTGGAGCGCACGATCCCGATGACCTTCAGGCTGGTTCCGAACACGGAGACCGAGGCCGTTCCCACCTGGGATGGTGAGATATTGAGCTTGTCGGCCATGCCCTCGGGAATGATGCAGACCAGGCTGTCGTCGGGCCGGAACCACCGTCCGCCCTTCTTGAGGTGCTGTGCCGGGTCCACGGTGATCTCGGTTTCCTGCGGTGTCAGACCCACCATTGCCGTGGCGGCGTAGGTGTCCAGTCCGCGGCTGACGGTGACGAAGGACTGGTCGCCTACCTTGCTGGAGAAGTACCAGGCGCGCGGGGCAACCGGGTAGCGGCCGCCGAACTCGTTGTTCATGACGCGCTGGGTCGGTTCGCCGATGGGCGCCCAGGTCTTGTCGCGGATCAGGATCCCGTTGTACGGCGCCTCCTTGGGCAGGCGGATCCGGTTGTTCCGCACGCCCTCGACGACGGATGTGCAGGACAGAACGGTGAAGGTGAGCAGGATCAGGGTCAAACAGGTGAGCATGGTGCGGACCTTGCGACGGCGCAGGTTCGCGATGCCGAGGTTGAAGGCCGCGCCGGAAGCGCTGAGACGGCCCACGTCCGCGGTGCGGATACCCGTCTGTTCGTAGCGGACCTCCTTCATCTGGTCCTCGAACTTCTGGACGATGATGGAGATAACGATCATCGTCAGGGCCAGAATGATGAAGGCCAGCAGAATGATGGCCGGCGTGAAGGTGATGGCGAAGGCTGGGTGCACCAGGGCGATCAGGAAGAAGATCAGCATGAAGATGCCGAAGAACCCCACAATCTGCCAGCGCACGTCCGGGGCGGCGATGAACAGGCGCTCGCTGAAGAAGGCGAAGGGCAGCAGGAGCGCGAGGTAGAACAGGATGCCCTTGATGACGTCGTTTGCCGTGCGGCGCACGTCCGGGTAGGCCCGGGACTCGAAGCTCCAGGCCGAGCGGGCAGCGGTGAAGAATTTGTCATACTGCCGCCGCTCCAGGTACTTCCTGGCTTCCTCAAGATGCGTCCGGGCGGTGGCGTGGGCTTTGTCGACGCGGCTGTTCTCGATGCCGTGCTTGCGCAGGCGGGTCATGCGCTCCTCGTCGAGCTGCCACATGTCCATCGCCACGCGGAACGGCGTGGCGTACATAGAGGGGTACTTGTCGATAAGATACCCCTCGCCCTCGTGGTCCTCTTCTGTAGGGTTCACGAGAACGAACCGCAACCCAAGAACGCTGGCGCCCATGGTGATCTTGACCTTGGTGCCACCGGGGGCGAATACAACCGCGCAGGGCTCGTAGGCGGAGGTGAACTGCTCGGGCGGAAGCGGCAGGCAGAAGCCATATTCGTAGGGCGCCGCGTCCGTGGTGGCATCGTAGACGTTGATCTCGCGCAGCAGTTCGAAGAAGCGCTGGTCGACCATGTCAAAGATCGCCATGGACTTGCAGGCGAAGAGGACACTGGTGACCGGCTTGACCTCCTGGTCCATGGTCAGTGCGGTGGGGTAGGCCTCGTTGCCGTTGACACCCCGGTCGGGGGCCATGCAGACCCGCCCATCTTCGCCGTGCAGGTCGTAACCCTCGATAGGGACCTGCCCGCCGCGGGCACGCACGTTGGGGAGACCGATAAGGGAACCCAGGCGTCCGCCCTTGTCCTTCCACTCCTGGTGCTCCTTGGGGTTCTTCTTACGGTCCGGCTCCTTGTCCATCTCCAGGTTGGTCGGGATGTCGAACAGCTCGCAACGTACACCCATCGCCGTCTTGCCGCCGGTGCGGGCAACCACAACGCAGGTATTGCCGGCGCGGGTGCCTTCCTCGGGCGTACCCTCGATGGGCTCGTCCGGGAAGGTGGTGGTCTCCGGGTCGAACTCCACTACCCGACCTTTGACCTCGACGAAGTTGTCGTCAAGCTGCAGGTCATACAGGTCCTTGCTGCGGGGGTCCGAGATGTTGATCAGATCGCACAGGAGACAGGCAAGGAACTGTGTCTGGGTTACGACGTTGTCCATGTCCACCCGTTCGGGGATGTCCATGGGAGTGTCCACGTACGGGCGCGAGTCGTTGATCGTGGCGAACCCGAGGCCGGGAATGCCGCCGATGGTGGCGACTTCACTGGCCAGAGCCAGCTTGCCGGCCATGTATGTCTGCCAGCTCTTGCCCTGGATCGCGTTGATCCCGTCGGCAAGCCGGGTCGTCGGGTCCACACCCAGCGCCTGCCCGATCAACTCCCCGTACTCGCGAGCCTTCTTTCCGATGTCCGAGAACTTCCACTGGATGTTCTCGGCGTAGTTGTAGAAGTAACCCTTGTAGAAGATGCCGAAGGCGTCATTGTGGCTGGACAGGTCTAGCGAGAACCACAGGGAGATGCCCTCGTGGGAGAAGTCGAGGGTGTCGGTGGCGGCCTGGATGGACTCCTGGACCTTCGCCAGGATCTCCTGCTTCGCCGCCGTGTCGGCGTTGCGTCCCTGGCTGCGGCCGTCGTCCACCACGCTGAGGGAGGTCTCCAGCGCCTGCCTCATCTCGGGCAGCGACTGATCGAACTCATTGATCAGCCGTTCGCGCTCCTTGAGCTCCTCCGCGGTGAGCTTCTTCTCCTCAAGCTTGCCGCGGTTCGGGTCCTCTCTGCGTGCCTTGCGGATAGTCTTCTCAAGGCCGCGCATTTTCTTGAGCGCGATCTTCAAGGACTTGCGGATCCGACTGAGCGCGCGGATGCGCTCGTCGGTGATCTCCTCTTCTGTCTTCTCAACGCGGGTGCTGCGGTCCTCTTCCCACACGCGGTCGGCTGCTTCTTCGATCTCCCGCCGGGCGGTGTCGACCAGGCTGAACATCTGCCTGACCCGCTTCTCGCTGCGGCCGCCGCGGATGCGCTCGCGAACGAACCACTTGCTCCCGCTGAGTGCCTGGAAATGCCCCGACGTTGCGAGGAAGGTGATGCTGCGCTTGGGCTTTTGGTCGAGAACCGCCTTGATGACCTGGTACATGGCCGAGAGGCTGCAAGCATTCTCCGCGCCGGGTGCGGCGGTGGGAGCGACGGAGATGGAATCGTAGTATGCCTGCACGACCACCTGTTGCTTGCTGAGCCGCGGGTCGGTCCCTTTCACCCGTGCGACCACGTTCTTACCGGTGACCTTCTGCCACTCCATGTCGCATTTGAGGGTCACGTCGACCCGTTCCCGGGACTGGAGCATGGCCATCAGGTAGTCTGACGCGCCCTTGGGCACCCAGAATCTGGGGATGTTGATAGGAATCGAGAGGAACTTCTGCTCGGCGTCGCCGCGCAGGGTCTGTTCGGGCTCGATGAACAAAACGGCCTTGGCTCCCAGAAGCGGAGCGTTGAACCAGTCCGCGCCGCAGTTGAAGTCCAGCAGCACGATGGAGTCGGAGATGTCCTTGCCATTGAAGGCGCGCAGGTTGCCGGTGCCGCCGTAGATAAGACGGCCGGAGATGCCTTCAGGCGGGGTCTTTGGAGTGCGGACGAGGTTCGGCCACAGGGGGAGGATCTCCAGGTCTTCGCCGCCGGAGACCTCAATCGACGCGGCACGACCCTTCTTATCTGGCTTGACCATGGGGACGACCACCGGGAACTCCTCAATGGTGACGTCCTTGAGGCCAAGCTCCCTGAACTTATCGACCACCATATCGACGGCCTTCTCGCAGCCCGGGTAACCGGTGACGCGAGAACCGAGAGCGGCCATGTCTTCCACGACCCGCTTCATCTCGGCGCCGTCGACGAGGGTGGCAACGCGCTGGTAGTCGGTCTCAGACTTGAGAACGATGTCCTCTTCGTCTTCGGCCCGCTGCGCGAGAGCCACGCCGGCGCAGAAGAGCAAGACAAGCACCAGCAGAACACTCGTCAGCCCCACAAATCGCCCTGAGCTAACCTGCATCAAGACTGACTCACCGCCTTGGGTCTACAACTGCGCTGCCGGCGCGCCAATGCCCGCCGGGCCACCGGCGAGGACCCGGGTTTGCTTGTTTCTGGTTGTGAGCGCCCATCCGCAACCCGCGGCTCTGAGGAGCGGGGAAAGCGATGGGCAAATCGGTGGGACCGTAAGGCGAACACGGCGCGCGACAGTGCCTGCCGCGCGCTCCGTGCCCTCACTGCTGCAAAAGGGAACCTGCCTGCCCGGCAGGGACCGAACGTTTTCGTTGCACTACTCGCCGCCGAGGGTGCCGACTTCAAGCTCGATGTCCTCGCGGCGCTCGATCCGCTCCACATCCCCGTCGCGGATATGCACGATGCGGTCGGAGACGTCAATCATCTTCAGGTCGTGGGTCGCGGAGATGATGGTGACTCCGCTTTCCTCATTCAGTTCTTTGAGGAGATCGATGATTTCCTTACCGGTCTGCAGGTCCAAGTTACCGGTGGGCTCGTCCGCGAGAATGATAGCCGGGCTGTTGGCGAGGGAGCGGGCTACCGCAACGCGCTGCTGCTGGCCACCGGAGAGTTCGAAGGGCTTGTGGTGGATGCGCTCGCCAAGGCCCACCAGGTCCAGGAGAGTGCGCCCGCGCTCCATCATTTCGTCGGTGCTCATTCCCGCGAAGATCATGGGAAGCGTGACGTTCTCGAGGGCTGTCATGACGGGGATCAGGTTGAAGCTCTGGAAGATGTACCCGATCTTGCGGCAGCGGAGCCATGCCAGCTCGAAAGCGTCAAGCTGAGCCATGTCGACTTCCTCGATGAAGCAGGTGCCGGAAGTCGGTTTGTCCAGTCCCCCGACCATGTTGAACAGGGTCGACTTGCCGGACCCCGACGGGCCCATGATCGACAGGTACTCGCCGCGCCGGATGTCCAGGTTCACACCGCGCAGGGCGCGCACGGTCTGGTCGCCCATGGTGTATTCCTTGGTCAGGCCCTTGGTGCGGACGATGAACTCGTGGGTTGTCACCGAGTCATCGCGCACAAGCCCTCCGCGACCTTTCTTCCCGGTCTTGCCCACTTCGTGCATGACCTGGGTCAGGTCGGCCCTGCATTTCGGGCAAACGGTCAGCAACCCGGTGGTATCTTCCTGGTAACCGCACTTCGGGCATTTGATGAGCGCCATGGGTGGCCTCCTGCAAGTGTGCACCGGCTGCTTGCCGTGCTGTGAAGCCCCGCGCCCTTGGGCCTGTGGGCGGAGGCGATCTTCACTAGATTTCGGTCTGGAGCGCTGCAGCCGGAGGCATGCGCGCAGCACGCACCGCGGGCGGGATCGCCGCGATGAAGGAAAGGAATGTGCCGATGGCCAGGGCGATGAGCACATACATGAGCATCTCGCCCCAATCCATCTTCGCCGCAACCGAGTGGTCCTTGATCGTGTAGGCGATGAGCATGATCACATGACCGATGATCACGCCGACCACGGAACCCAGGAAGCCGAGAAAGGCTGTTTCGATGAGGAAGAGGCGAACGATGAACACGTCGAGGGCGCCGAGACACTTCATGGTCCCGATCTCGCGGAAACGCTCAGTTACGGACATAAGCATGGAGTTGGTGATGCCAACGGTGCAGACGAGGAGCGACATGACGACCAGCCAATTCTGCCGGGCATTGCGCCTGTTCTTCTCGGCAAGCGCTTCCTCGGCACCGGGCCCGATGAGGTTGCCCTCTTCATCCATCGCGGAGACTGCACGGGCGCTTTGCTGCTCGAAGCGCTCGATGCCCTCGATTGCAACCCGGCTTGTCCACACCGACATGAGGAACGCGATACCGAGAACGACGCCGGAGGCGGTGATGGCTGCGCGTCCCAGTCGCAGGGTGACATTGCGCATGCTGATCTTGAAAGCATTGCCCCACGGCAGGGTTATCTGCCGCCCGATTTTCAGTTCCGTATCGGTCTGCCGCGATAGCTCCGCCAGCTTCTTGATATCAATCATGGCGTAGTCGGCTCCACTGTTGAGAAAGCAACGTCAGAGGTCCCTATGATGGGTAGAGTTATATCGTATCACGGCCCATAGGCACCGTCAAGGTCAGCCAGGCCTCGCCCCGGGACTGATCCAGCGCCGCCTTCATGGTCTTCTGCAAGGACTGCCACGGCCCAGTACGGCAAGACATTCTCGCTTGCGCCCGGTGCCTATTCCCCTTGCCGCGACGTTCACCTTCATGCTCGAGAAAAAAGTTGCGGGCGGGTGATCAAGCTCCCTGCCGCACTTGTGACACAGCCTGCCGCCAGCCTGCGCGCATCCGGGCGCGTTCGGGTTCATCCAGCCCTGGGACGAAACGAACGCTGTCCTCGCTGCAAAGCGACCACGGATCGTCCCACAGGCCGATGGAGATCCCGGCGAGGTAGGCCGCGCCGAGAGCGGTCATTTCCCGCTGTACCGGGCGGACCACCGTCACACCCGCGAGATCAGCCTGCAGCTGCATGAGCAGGTCATTGGAGCACGCCCCGCCATCCACATCCAGTTCCCCGATCACAGTCCCGTCAGCGCGCATGGCGTCGATTACGTCAGCGCTCTGGTGGGCGATTGACTCCAGGGCCGCCCGGGCGATGTGAGCCCGGCCCGCGCCGCGTGTGAGGCCGAGAATCGCTCCCCGTGCGGCGGAATCCCAGTACGGCGCCCCGAGCCCCACGAAGGCCGGCACGAAATGCACCCCGGCAGTGTCGGGCACGCTGGCCGCAAGGGCCTCAATCTCCGATGAGTCGCGAATGATCTGAAGCTCATCCCTGAGCCACTGGACCACCGCTCCCGCGATGAACACGCTGCCTTCGAGGGCGTAGCAGACGTTGCCAGAACCGTCGCAGGCCAGGGTCGTAAGCAGGCCCGCGCTGGAGTTGGCCCTGTCAGCGCCGGTGTTCGCCAGCAGGAAGCAGCCCGTACCATAGGTGTTCTTCGCCTGCCCGGCACGCACACACCCCTGGCCGAACAGCGCGGACTGCTGGTCGCCCATGACTGCCCGCACCGGGATGCCCGGCGGGAATCCGTCCATTCCCGAGGTGAACCCGTAATCGCCACCCGAAGCGACAACCCGTGGGAGAATCTGCCGGGGCACGCCCATCAGGCCCAGCAACTCCTCGCTCCAGGAGCGAGAGTCGATGTCGAACAGCATGGTGCGCGAGGCATTGGTGGGGTCGGTTGCGTGGCGGCCGGTGAGACGCCACACTAGCCAGGTGTCGATGGTCCCTGCGGCGATCCGGCCGACATCCTGGATCGGCGAATTCTCCAGCAGCCAACGCAATTTTGGCCCGGAGAAGTATGGGTCCGCTGTCAGGCCGGTGAGTTGCCGGATGCGGTCGCCGGCATGGGTGCGCAGGTCTTCGCAGACATCCGCGGTACGCCGACACTGCCAAACGACGGCTGGAGCCAGAGGCCTTCCGCTGTCCCGATCCCAGATGCCCACGGTCTCGCGCTGGTTGGTGATGCCGATGGCGGCGATCCGGCTCCAACCACCCTCAATGCCCGTGATGGCGCCGCTGACGGACATGACCACGCTGCGCCAGATCTCGTCCAGATCGTGCTCCACCCAACCCGGGCGCGGGTAGTGCTGGGGGAATTCGCAGCCCTGCTGGGCAAGGATGATTCCCGATGGGCCCACAACCACCGCGCGGCTGGATGTGGTGCCCTGGTCGATGGCGAGAATGCAGTCGCGGGACATGAGATCACCTGTGTTCAGCGTCTCGGATGGGCGCAGCGGATCGTCCGCTTACTCGATCGCCTGGCTCACCGCAACCACACTCTCCACGGAGAACTGCACCGGCCCGGCGCTCTCGCCCTGCGGGAAGGAGATGAACTGCGTCTTTCCGTCCTCGAAAAGGAACCCGGGGTCGCCGTCCAGCCAGATGCGGCTGCCCGCACCCGCGTCCTCCACGGAAGCGATGAGATGCCCGTGGGTGCGGCCGTCCTGTTGGGTCAGCAGGATCGTCTGGCCCGCGAGCGCGGTTCCCGCAGGCAAGCGCGTGGATACATCGAGACCGTACCGGCCCCCTTGAGCGTCTAGCAGTCCCGCGCGCAGCAGTTCGCCGGTCAATGGCCCGTCGCAGCGCAGGGAGACATCCCCGTGCTCCAGCACCGTGCCCCCAACCAACGACGCGGAGATCAATCTGCCCTCACCGTCGCGGCGGATTAGGGCGAAACGGGCGTCGGTGATGATGTTGCCGCCAGCCCGGATCGGGGCGCCATACTGGGCGCATGAGAGCAGGATATCTGTCCCGTCCCCATGGCGGACTTCCAGGGCAACCGCTCCCGGTGGAGCCTCCACCCCGTCAAGGCGGGTCACGGACTGCACCGGGTCCGCCGAATCCCAGCCGCGGTGAATGGCGGCGAACACACTGGACAGCGGGGCGCCACCGGACCTGCGCAGGACCGCCACCGGCATGCGGTCCCGGTCAACAAGCTTGTCGTCTTCCTTCGCGCGTCGGATGGAGGGTGCATCGCCTAGCGCGATGCGTGTCCCGGCCTCGCACAGGAAGCTGCCGGCATACCGGGCTCCTGCGCCCTCCGGCTCGAAGGCGAGGTTCAGCACCTGCCCGGCGGGTCCTTCGCGTAGGTTCTGGATGAACCCGTAGGCTGGATTGCGGCCCGCCGGGGCCTTGCCACTGTCTGATTCGCCAAGAGTGGGCAACCGGAACTCCACGCCGGGCCCGAGCAGGCTTCCGTCGATGGACTGCAGGTGGGCATCACAGCGCGCCGCCTGCTCCACGTCGGCGCTTCCATGGAGGAAGTAGTCGTGCTGCGCGCCGCCGGTTACCCGGAAGACATCCAGGACGTACGCTTCCGCGTCGCCAACGGGAACCAGCGCCAGCATGCGGCGGAAGTCTTCTGCCTTGCCGGGGTAACTCGCGCGGGACTCTGCCTCCACCACCTGGGCGATCCCGGCGTCCGGCGCCCAGAGCGTGAGATTGCAGACATGCCCCCGCGATGCCTGCTCCTGCTCGTCAATAGCCACCGTGTTGTGAGCAGGCGTGCACACGGTCCAAGCCCGGTAGCGCGTGTGGGTGTAGCCCAGATCGGGCAGCAGTTCGTGCCCGGCGGCGTGGAGGCTCAGGTGAAGGTTGTCCCGATGCTCGTGGCCGTACCCGCCGCTAAAATGCAGCTGGGCTTGCACCTGTCCCTGCCCCCGGCCGCACCCGAGGATCGCCTGCCCCATTCCCGGCAGGATCCACGGCTCTGACCGTTCCGGCGCGCGCACCGAACTGTACGGCCAGGCATCATGGGTGGGGATGATCCTTCCGTCGGGGTAGACGTAACGCTGCCGCATGTTCAGCGCGGTCTTCGCAAGCGGGAACTGAGCCATCAAGTCCAGATCATCATACCGTTGCCCGGTGATTTCATCCGTGTACCCGGCCGGGTCGGAGTAGCCCTTGACCGTGTCGGCGACGCGGTTCATCCAGAAGATCGTCTGGTCGTGGTACGAGATCGACCCCTCGCGCCAGAAGCCATCATGGAAGAACTGGCGCTGCAGGAGGCCTTTGAAACGCTCGACGCCGTCATGCACATACGAGGGGTCGCCCAGCACCCGCCCGGCGATGATGAGTCCCTCGTAGATGCCGGGCGACATGTTGCTGTACTCCTCCTTATAGGTGCGCACGAACCAGATGCTGAACCGGAAGAAGTCCTCCTCGATCTGCTTGCGCACATCCCTGCCGAGCTCGGCCGAAAGCTCCTCAAGCGCGCCGGATTCGGCGATCAGGTCATATGCCAGGAGCGGTTCCTTCGGCACGTCCGTGTAGAACCAGCGGTTCCACATGCCACCTGTGGTTGGGAACGGAGGCTTGGGCGGCACGGGGCCCTTGGGCCGGAAGGGCCAGTCATCGTGGGCGCACCAGCCGCTGTAAGCTTCGGCCAGCGCCTGCAGGAGAACCGCCGCCTTGTGGGCCACCTGCGGGTCTTTCGTGGCCGCATACAGCTTCGCAAGATCCAGCAATCGAGCGGATAGCCAAAGCTTCTTGTCATAGCTGATGCGGCCGCTGAAGAAGTACTCGTTCCCTTCAGCGTCCCGGTAGTACCGGTACGTGACGGTCTCGCCCCGGAAGTTGGCGCCGGTCTTCGTGCGGTCCTCGGGGTACTTGTCGCTGGGGTACTCGAACCCGCAGAAGCGGCATTGGGCCTTGTCCGGGTCAGTCATGCCCTTCCACTTGATCTGGCCCTCCTGGGTGCCCATATCACAGTTGGGGCAGCCACAGAAGAGGAAGCCGTTGACTTTCGGAACAAAGTCGCGCAACTCCTGGTCGGACATGGCGAGAAGCTCTTTCACCGCCGCCTGCAGGCCCGCAGCGCTGGCTGCCGTGACGTTCGAGGGATACACGGGATGGGCGACCTCCTGCGCGCTGCAGAGGCTGGAGAGCACGAGAGCGGTCAATACGAGTACGGGCATAGTGGACCTCGATCTGGGGCAGTGGCCCGCGGATTGGCTCAGTCACCCGTTTCCTCCCGCTGGGGTAAAGGCCCTTCACGGGGGTACGAAGGTATTGGCACTGCCGACGGGGAAGAACCAGGGACCGGCCCACGGTGTTCCATCGACCACTCTTGTCCCCGCCACAAAGTATGAACAAATGGGCCCCGCGACACGTTACTTGAGGCAGGTGCGGCGCAAGACGGGGCCAAACGCATGAAAGGCGGTCAGTCGATGCGACGAACACGTTTCTCGGGGTTTACCCTGATCGAGCTTCTGGTGGTCATCGCCATTATCTCGATCCTGGCCTCGATCCTCTTCCCGGTATTCGCCAGGGCGCGCGCCAAGGGCCGTCAGGCCGCGTGTATCTCTAACGCCTACCAGATCACGCTGGCCATCGTCATGTACGCCCAAGACTATGATGAGACCGTGGTTCGTGGGGACGCGGACCTGAACGCCGCCACAACCGATGACCAGTGGTACAACGGGGTCTTCGCTTACACCCGCAACCGCCAGATTCTCTTCTGCCCGGACCGGAAGGACAGCGGCCCCGGCTACGGCCTGAACATCGGCGCAAGCGGCCAGTCGCTGGGCAATTTCTGGGACCCGGCCACCAAGATCGCGGTCGCTGACGTCCCGCCCGAATGCGTGCAGGGCGACGGGAAGATATCCACGAGCGGCCGTTGGTGGGCCAATGACGCGAATAATGACATCTGCGGCGCGCCCGCCGACAACTCCTTCATCGGCAACAAGTACCCGCAGCGGCACAACGACGGCATCGTGGTCGGGTATATTGACGGACACGCCAAGTGGGGTCGCGAGGAGCAACTGGATCAGGCCGTCTTTTGGAATCCCTACACTCCGACCGAGTAGTCGCGTCTTCTCGAACCGAAATGCCAACGGCGAGCCCACGATGGGCTCGCCGTTGTCCTTGTCTGCTGCGAATTGGCCGGCCCACACCCCTCTGGAAGACCCAAGCCGACCCGTGGTTGCAGTGCGGCGGGTAAGGCCGGGCCGGATAGCGTCCCCGCGCTCCGTGGGGCCCCGTGCGCTGGACGACGCACAAACCCCACGGCTGGCGGAGAGTGCATCCCGCCCACTTTCCGGAAATGCACCCGAGTGGCCTGGCTACTCACCCTCAGCCGGCGCATGGCCTCCCGCCGCCAGCTTCCGGGCAATTTCCGCCACAGTGTCGGGCAGGAACACGAAATGGTTGCCGTACCCGTGCTGAGCTGCCTGCTGCAGGATGTCCAGTTGCCGGTTGGCCATGACCGCCGGGTTTTCGGTGTAGACCTTCGCCGCATTGGCTTCGGCCCGGGCGGTGGCCACTTTGTGGCGGGCTTCGATGAGCGCCGCCTGCCCGCGCTGGTCTGCGGTGAGCTTCGCCTGATACGCGGCGCGAAGGTCGGCATCCAGCACCGCATCCTTCACCGCCACCAGGCTCACGTCCACCCCGAACCGCGCAGCCGCATCCGCAACCGTCTTCGTGAGCCCCTCGCCCAGGGTCATGCGTTGGGCCAGGAACTGCTCGAGTTCCATGGACACCACGGCGTCGCGGGCCGCAAGCTGGGTGGCCTGGTGCAGCGCGTCGCTGAAGGAAGCCACCTCGTGGATAGCCTTCGCCGGATCAACCACGCGGTAGCGCACCAGGAGGTTCAGGCGCACGGGCACGTTATCAGCCGTGAGCACCTCCTGCCCGGTCACCTGCAGCGCGGTCTCACGCACGTCCACCTTCAGGATGGCGCGGCCCTCGAAGACCCAGAGACGGTACTGGCCGGGCTCAAGCACTCCGGCGAAGCGACCCTTGCGGTAGTCGAGTCCCCGTTCGTACTGCCGGATCGTTACCGTCGTGAACATCCTCGTTCGCACCTCCTTGTGCGCGGACCTGCGTCTTGGCCGGTCCTCCGCCCCGCCTTTCGTCAACCAGGGGGAGCGCGGTTGAGCCGGAGCGTACGCCCCGGCGGTATCCCCCGCTCGCATGCCCGGTCGCCGATGCAGACCGAAGCCTGCGCGGCGGGGCTGGAGGGTGTCGGCTTATGGAACCCCTTTTCGGGGGCGCGTTGGAGGCCTTGCTGGCCCCCGGTCCTCACAACCGCAGCCAATGGGAATACCCTCCGGGCAAGGGGTCGCCGCCCGCGGGATGCTTGAGCTGCGGGTGAGCCATGTGCGTGTGATTGCCGTCTGCGGCGGTCCTCAGCCGGCCTTGTGGTGACGCGACATCTTCACCTTCCACGGTTCGTGGAAGTCCCAGATCCGCCGGTGCAACTCGTGCGCCAGTTCCGGGTTGTCTTCCGCGATGTTGTGCTGCTCCGCGGGGTCGGCCACCATGTCGAACAGCTCATTGTCCTTTTCGCCACGGTTGTCAATGAACTTGTGGGTCGCCGTGCGCACGCCGGTCCGGTAATTGTAGGCGCCCAGGTACAGATTCTCGCGCACCGACGCCTTCTCACCGCGGGCAAGCTGCATGATGTCGTGTCCTGGCAAAGCCGTGTCGATTTCGATGCCTGCGATAGCAAGGAGCGTAGGCAGGAAATCGACATTCGACACCAGCGCCGACGACCGCGCGCCTTCCACTCGCGCGCCGGGCACCCGCATCATCCACACGATCCGTGCCAGTTCATCGTATACCGGGTAGCCGAACTTCCGCACAAGCCCATGCTCGCCCAGCGGCATGCCGTGGTCCGACAGGATCATCACCACCGTGTCCTCTGCCAGGCCGCATTCATCGATGGTGCCCAGCACCCGGCCCACGTAGTCGTCGGTCTCCGTCACCGATGCCTTATAGAGCGCGCGTACGTGCTCGATGTCCCCGGGCATCATCCACTTGTCGGAGTCCGGAGCCATGGGCATGGGCAGGTAGCGTCCCTCGTAGCCGAACCGGGGCTCATACATGCTGCGGTATGGCTCCCCTGCCTCCCAGGGCTCGTGGGGTTGGAAGCTATCCACCCACAGGAAGAAAGGCGCCGAGTGGTCCTGCCGCAGCCAATTGCTGACTTCGTCGAAGAAGTACTCGCCCGGGGTCACACCGTGCTTTTCCAGGCACAGCGCCCGGTTGGTCATGGTCTTGGCGTAGTAGAGGACTTCCTTCTCCGGATAACCCGGCGGGAAGAAGGCGTCGGAGATGTCCACGAGGTCCCGACCATCGGCGGGCGGCAGGCACTTGCCCATGGGGAAGTGCCGGAACTCATCAAAGCCTCTGTCCATGTGAGCGCCGTTGTTGAAGGGCGTGTCGGACAGGGCCGCCGTGTGGTATCCCGCGCCCCGCAGGATCTCGGCGACGTGCAGGTCGTCAGGCTCCAGCGCCTGCCAGGGCCTGCAGGGAAAGGTATACATCCCGGACACGAAAGCAGTGCGGGAGGGGATGGTATTCGGGAACTCCGCGTAAGCGGTTTCGAACACCACGGACTGCGCCGCGAACCGGTCCAGGTGAGGGGTCTTTACATCGGGGCTTCCCAGGCAGCCCAGGTGATCGGGCCGCAGGGAGTCGAGCATGAGAATCACGAAGTTCATGGCTTACCGTCACTCCAGCAGATGCAGCAAAGCAGAGAGCGCAGGAATACGAGCCGGCACGCCTGAGGGCGTTGCTCGGTCTTCAGGCAGAGGCCTGTCTGGCCGGGTGCGGGCCAAGATAAGGCCGGCAATCAGCGTCCCGATGAGCGCACCCGCCACGACGTCGGAGAAATGGTGGCAACCGAAGTAGACTCGCGAGAAACCCACCAAACAGGCAGCGGCCATGGCCGTAACCCTGACACGCGGGAAATACGCGGCGGCAACACAGGCGATGGCGAATGCCGCCGCGGTGTCGCCCGACGGGAAGGACAATACCCGGCCCGTCGCGATCTCTTCAAGCAGCCCATCTGCTCCGACGGCCTGCGCGTTGATGACGGGGCGCGGCCGACGCACGAGCACTTTCAACAGCGATACGACCAGCACCTCCACACCCACTGTGACCGAAACCACACGCAGCCAGCTTGCCGCGCGATTCGGCCGTAACTGCCACAGCCCCAGGGCCACGAGCAGGATCAGGACCGCCTGGACCTCGAACTTGCCCAGGAGGCGCGAGAGCCCCATGAGCGAGTCCAGCAGCGGCAGATCCGACACTGCGGGGCCCACATACGCCGAGTAGGGGTCGAACCACAGGAAAACCACGGGCAGCAACGTTAGGGCGACCAACCACGTCAGGATCGTCCCCATGGGCACGATCCGCCGAACCTCGACTCTCTCCTCGAATCTCATTTTGCCAGTCCCAGGAGGGCGGAGCCCACCATGGCGCACGCCATTGCCACCGCGATGGTCCGCCGGTGTCTTGCGGCGTCGATCTCCCGGAACAGGAATATACCAGCGGCCACGGTCACGATGGTATTAAGGTTCGTCACAGGCCAGGTTATGGATAGCCCGATGAGCCGGATCGCCTCGGACATGGAGATCGTCGCCAGCGCCCAGATGCACCCCGCGAGGGCCGCGAACAGATGATCCCTCGGGCTCTCGCGCAGCCACCTCCGGCGGTTGCTGCTGAACACGAGGAACAGCACCAGGCCCCCCAGCAGCGTCCCCAGGCCCATCAAGGCCATGATCGTGGTGCTGTCCAGGCCCGACTTCTGCGCCAGTTTCAGCGGAACCGTGTATGCGGCGAAGAAAACCGCTGCAAGCAGCGCGAAGACCGTCCCTAACGGGTTGATGCAACTGCGCTCGCAGGTGCGGTCGGACGCCCGGGACAGGATCACCGCGCAGGCCACCACCAGAACGCTGCCGATCAGCGCCAGTGCCGCGTTGGTATCGCGCCACTCGGCGAACACGAGCAGGCCCAGGAGCGTACCCAGCACCGCAGTGGTGTTCTTGATCGGGGTTGCCAGCGTCAGGCCCATCTGCGACACGGAAAGTGTGTAGAAAAGAATCCCCAACGACCAGATGGGGCCGCAGGCGAAGGACAATGCGAGGCCCATGGTGCTTGCATCGCCGATGGATGGGCCGTTCACCAGCAAACGCGCGATCTGGGTGGTGATGACGGCGCCGATGCACATGGACAGGACAAAGTCATAGTCCCGCAGACCGCACAGCTTCCGCGGGACCATGTACAAGCCGAACAGAACCATGGACAGCACTGCGACAGCAAAACCAACGATGTTCAACGTGCGACAATCCTCTCTTCTGCATCCCAGGAAGGCAAACGGCGTCGCGGGCAAGCCCGCTCCAACAATGGGACTGGACGTCCGCGCCGAGCGGATGTGTCTTTCCTCCCCCCATCCGGAGCCTGACGACCGCCTGCGGACACGGCGGCGAGACCCCGCTCAGAACTCAGGCTTGAACTCCCGGTAATCGCGGGTGTCCACCCACGGCGTCTCCCGCGCCCACGCGATACCCATGTCCGAGTAGGTCTTGCGCTCCTCGTAACCGCGCCGAATGATGGCCTCAATATCGTTGATGGCGGTGAACACATCGCCGCCTTCCTCTTCGTACCGGGTCACGAACTCAGCCGGAATTGCCGTGGGCCGCCCGTTGGACTGAAACCCCGCATTCACCGCCACCGTGTAGGGCCGGGTCATGGCCGCCGGGCAGTTGAGTTCCGGCGTCAGCCCACGAATGTACAGGATGGTATTGCGGAACACTTCGTCATGCTCGCGCTGCCGATCCCAGTCGATGACCTGCTCAGGCTGGCCCTCAATGCGCAGAATCGTGGGGCCGCTCATGGACCACTCCGCCATGCCCTTCGTGCCGTAGACCTTGCTCAACGGGCCGATGTTCTCCCAGCCCGCG
>JAGPGE010000457.1 GCA_018056145.1 Armatimonadota bacterium | reverse complement strand
CGGCCCAGCCGTCGCCCAGGGTCACGGGCGGGTTCGTGGTCACACGGTAGAGATTCCCTGCGCCTCCGGTGGCCATGAGAGTGCTGCCGCCGAGAATCCGCACGCGTTCGCCGGAGACGGAGTCCAACGTCTCAATGCCCACGCACTTGCCGTGTAGCAGGAGGATTTCGGTAACGAAAGTATGCTCCAGCACCCGGATATTGGGGGAGTTCTTGACCGCCTCAGCCGCAGCGCGCTCCACTTCCGCGCCGGTTGCGTCGCCCTGTGCGTGGATGATCCGGTGGCGGCGGTGGGCGGCCTCGCGGCCCACGATCAGCTTGCCGTCGCGGCTGTCGAACTGCGCGCCGATTCCGATGAGCCCCCGAACGGCGTCCGGGCCCTCGCGGGTGAGGATCTCCACCGCGGGGGTGTCACACAACTCGTCGCCTGCCGCGAGGGTGTCCTGTTTGTGCAACTCTGGCGAATCCGCGGGCAGCAGGGCCACGGCGATGCCGCCCTGGGCGTACTCGGTATTGCTCTCGTGCAGGAGACTCTTGGTGACGAGGGTGACATCGCCGTGGGCACTGAGGTGATGGGCCGTCCACAGGCCCGCGATGCCTGACCCGACCACAATGAACCGGCTTCGAATGGTAGTCCTGCCCGGACCCGCTTCAGAGGACCTCATTGGCGCTCCCCGACCGAAAACCCTCAAGGTCAAGGGTGACGTAGTTGTAGCCTGCCAATTTCACGCGGCGGACGATCTCGCCGCGCAATTGTGGATCGGCCAGCCGCGCGATCTGGTCCGGGGGAACCTCAATGCGCGCGACCGGTCCGTGATGTCGCACCCGCAGTTGCCCCGGCTGTAGCTCGCGCAGTGTCTCCTCGGCCCGCGCCACCTGCTGGAGCACTTCAGGCGTCAATACCGTGCCGTAGGGCACCCGGGACGCCAGACAGGCCATGGACGGCCTGTCCCAGTCTGGGAGACCGATTTCCCTGGACAAGCGGCGGATCTCGCGGCGCGTCAGCCCGGCCTCCGCCAGCGGCGCGATGATCCCCAGTTCATCAGCCGCGCGCCTGCCCGGCCGGAAGTCACCGGAGTCATCGGCGTTTTCGCCGTGAGCAATGTGCGCGATGCCCCGCTCGTCCGCGATCTGCCGCAGGCGGTTGAAGATGGCGCGCTTGCAGTGGTAGCACCGGTCGGGGGGGTTTGTGGCGACCCCGTCATCGGCCAGCGGGTCAAGGTCGACCACCATATGTGGAACGCCGATAAGTGCCGCCTGCTCGCGGGCGGTCTCCATCTCCGATTCAGGATTGAGCGGTGAGCGAACGGTGACCGCCAGCACGCTCCCGGGCAGCTCTTGCGCGGCAACTCCCAGAAGGAACGAGCTGTCAACGCCCCCCGAGAATGCGACGAGAAGGCTGCCGCATTCCGACAGCCGCCTGCGCAGGGCATCCATGCGCTCTGAGGGGATCTTCTCGGCGTCAGACTCTGTGTTAGCCATTGCTGGGGAACGGGAAGAAGATAATGATCGCCATGATTGTGCCGAGGGCCGCGCCGATGACCACTTCCTGCATGGAGTGGATCTTCGCCTGCACGCGGCTCTGTGACACCAGCAGGGCCATGGCCAGCACCAGGCAGGCGACCGACAGATTGCGGGTCATGATGACCAGGCTGGTGCCAATCAGGAAAGCCAACGCGGTGTGCCCAGACACCACACCGCCCTTCCAGAATGTTCCCGACTGGGTCTTCGCCTTGAGCCAGGCGATGATGACCCCCAACAGGATACTGCCGATCAGGACGCCCTGGACCACGCCGAGATGCGGGGTGGCCATGCTCTCGGGAAGAGAGCGGATGACGCGCCAGAAGGTCTCGCTTGTGGTGATCCCGATGATCCCCACCGCAACCGCGTACGCCGCCGCAAGCAGCACCGCGCCGGCCGCGACGTCTTTCGCGATCTTCGCGCTGGGGTCATAGGTCTTCACAGTCAAGTCGATGGTACGCTCAAGCGCCGTGTTGATCATCTCGGTGATGAGCACCAGCGCGAAGGCGGTCATCAGGTGAAGCAGTTCGTAAGGATTGACCCCGAATCCCGCCGCCGCCATGAGCACGAGGCTCATGATGGTGACGTGGAATTGCATGTGCTTTTCGGTGCGCAGGACATACGACAGGCCATCCCACGCGAAGCGGAAGCTCCGCCAGACCGACTTGTACTCGCGCGGCGACGGCGCCTGGCGATCCAGATTCTCCGGCTTCTTCCTCATGGGTGGACCTGTAACCCCATCCTCTTCATGGTTTCCGACTGCAGATCGATCATCGCGGCAAGTTCATCCTCGGTGGTGTCATCCATCCCCGCCACGTGCAGCAGACCGTGGGAGACCAGCCAGGCCAGTTCCGTTGCCGTGTCGTGCCCTGCCGCCTGCGCCTGCCGCCGGGCCGTGGGTAGGGATATGATGATCTCGCCGCTCGCCTCGTCCTCGTCCCGGTCCGCCTCGAATGAGATAACGTCCGTCGTCCGGTCGATGTTTCTGAAGCGCAGGTTGAGTTCGCGCATGCGCTCGTCGTCCACGATCACCAGGCTCAACAGGTCCAGGTCGAAGCCGATGAGTGCGGCGGTTTCCCGCGCGGAGCGGATCATCACATCCCCGGGGAATCTGTCAAACTGCAGATTGCGAATCTCGATCTCCACCGGGTACGGGCCTCCCACTTGCCCTACGGCTGGCTCCGGCCGCTGACCGCGCTCTCCCTGGGCCGCGAGTTGGGCTTCCCGGCCGGGTGGGCGCCTTCATGCTCGCGGATTATCTGCTCCGGGTATTTTACCCGGTGATGGTACATGCTGGCGATAGTGTTCACGAAACTGCGTTTGATGGTGGTGAGGTCGCGGAAGGACAGGGGCGCCTCATCGAGCTGCCCGTCCTCAATCTTGTGCTTCACCAGGCGCTCCACCATCTCCTCAATCTCATAGCGCGACGGGTCCTCGAGAGTGCGCGCTGCGGCCTCAACCGTGTCGGCCAGCATGAACAGCGCCGTCTCGCGCGACTGAGGCTTCGGGCCCGGATATCGGAAGCTGATCTCCGGGATCGCATCCGGGTCGTCGGCCTGGTCCCGGGCCCTGCGGTAGAAGTACTCCACCAGCGTGGTGCCATGATGCTCTGTGATGAATGCAGTGATCTCCTGCGGCAGCCCATACTCGCGGGCCAGTTCCACGCCCTCCCGCACATGGTTTGTGATGATGAGCGCGCTCAGGTGCGGCGACAGCCGATCGTGGGGGTTGTCGCTGCCAGGCTGGTTCTCCACGAACATATACGGGCGCTTGAGCTTGCCGATGTCATGGTACATCGCGGCCACCCGCACCAGGAGCGCATTGGCCCCGATTGCCTCGGCGGCGGGTTCTGCGAGATTCGCAGCCATCAGGCTGGACTGGTAAGTGCCGGGGGCCTCGCGAATCAGCCGCTGCAGGAGGGGCTCATGGGGGTTGGCAAGCTCGATCAGGCGGAACTCGGTGGTAACGCCCAGGAGGCGTTCCAGGGCCACTGAAGCGCCCATCGCGAGGAGGGGCGACACCAGCCCACCGACGGCTGCGATGCCCAGGAGCCGCGGCGTGACGGTGATGCTGAAGACTTCGGAGCAGATGAGCATCACCAGGGCGGCCCATGCCGCCATCATCGGGGCCGCCAGGGCGATCACCCCGCTCTTGCGCCCTGTGCGCGACACCAGGAAGACGCTGACGGTCGTGCACAGAATCAGCACCATGACCATCCGAATGTCGCCGCCGCTGGCGAGGATCGGCAAGAGCAGCCCGCTGAAAACGCCCACAGCCATCCCGACCGAAACACCCATCAGCAGGGCAACGATGCTCGAGAAGATGATCGCAACTGTGAGGCTCCCCGCTTCGAACCAGGTGGTGGTCCCGAGTGCCCGAAAGGCGAATGTCGTGGCCACGAGCAGTGCAGCCACGGTGACCAGTTGATCGAAATTGTCCCAGACGCGCCAGTTGAACCGCCGGATGAACAGGCCCAGCAGGAAGACCATGATCGTCGCCACCGCGAGTACGCCCAGGGCGCGCGTGTAATCGATGGTCTCCTGCATGAGCCCCACGGCCTGGAACGCGGCGATATGCCGCGGCCGAACTTCCTCACCCGCCAGTATGATGATGTCCCGGGGCTGGATGGGGTGGACGACATCCGCCACGCTGTCCCGCTTCTGCTTGCGGGCCTCCTCGGTGGCGTCACGGTCGAGTATGCGGTTGGGGACGATGACGGCCTGCCCAATCTCCCGGGCCATCGCTGTGAACGGGCTTGTCAGACGAAGGCCGCCCACAGCCTCGGCGATCCGCTGTCGGGCCTGCTCGAGGTCCGTGGCATTGTCCCGAATCTCGCCGGCCATCTCGCGGCGGATCAGGTTCGCGAGACCGTCTTGGACCCTGGCGAGTGCCGCGTCGGACGTCGTCTCACGAACGGCAAGCGCAAGGGTCTCGTCGCTGAGACTGATGTCCAGCGAGTTGCGCAGTTCAGTGACCTTTGCCAGGGGGTCCGCCAGAGCCGGGTTCGCACGCACATCCCGGAACCGGCTGAAGATGTCGTCCAGTGCCGTAAGGGCCTTCTCAGTGGCGCCCGGAATGGGGTCGTAGATCTCCGGCACGGCCTCGGCAGCGTCTTCCCTGAGGCGCTGCATCTCCTCCGGATCCACGTATGTGCCGCTGCGGGGCGCCCGGATCGTACGGTCGGCTCTGTCGCCCTCGACGTAATCCAGTTTCTGGGGGAGTATGCGCGCCCAGGCAGCGATGAAGACGCATCCGGCCGTGATTAGCCCGAGCAGGATGCGGCGCCCTGCTCCCTGGGGGAGGGAGAAAGGGAATTGTGACCGGGCAGGCTGTTTCTTGCCCCTGGCCCTATTCTTCATTCGCAAGATGTCTCCGGGCGTATGATGCGGCACGGACAGCCACCACCATCCCCCCGAATCCATGCGGGGCCGTGGTGCAGTCCGTCAGCCCGGCCCTGGGGTGGCTGCAGAGATAGTCTGCCGCACCTTGCGCGGTCTAGAAGAGATTATATGGCCGCCCCGGAGTGGGTGTCAAACGGTCCCGGACCAGCCGAGCCCTCGGGGGACAGGCCTGCGGGGCGGTAACGGACCGTTGCATTCCAATAGCCCGCGTTTTGTGATATGGTGAGCACTCATGGCGACCCGAAACGGCGGTCTTCGCAGGTCATGGGCCAGGCTCCCCGCGGGCCGTACAGGGCGCGCGGCTGCTGTCCTGCTCCTGTCTATGTCGGTGGTCGCGGTCCTGGCCGGGAGCCTCGCGGCGCGTT
>JAGPGE010000456.1 GCA_018056145.1 Armatimonadota bacterium | reverse complement strand
GCGCGGGAGCCGATGGCGCAGACGGAGTGGGTCGGGCCCAGGCTGCGGATGGCATCCGGGCGCTTGCCGGCGGTCTCGGGGATCAGGCCGGTCCAGCAGGGGGTCTCGTGGGGGCGGAATACTGGCGGGTGAGCGTGGCTCAGTTCGCGACTGCCGGTGAAGGTTGGAAAGAGCACGGTCCCGCCGGGTGAGACGCACTCCACCAGCGCGTCAATGACGGTCTCGGCGCCGCCAGGCACGAATCCCAGCGAGGCAAGGGAAGAGTGCACGAGGACAATGTCGCCGGGCCCGAGTCCGGCCTGGCGCAGTCCACGGATGATCTCCTCGCGACTGGTAGGTGGGCCGGACGGCGCCGGGGACATGGAAACGCGCCTCGCATGGCGGTATCAGTCCTCCGGCACCGGGTAGATGAGCAGAGCGGAGCGTTTCGCCACGAGGACCACCTCGTGCTCCTCGTTGGGCCTGCCCGGTTCCTGCGGGTGACTGATGACCGCGTGGGTGATTGCCATGTGGGTACGGGCGGTGTCGTTGATCACATCGCTGACCCGGCGCCCGTGGCGCTTGCAGATTTCGCCCTCGATCACGGAGCCCCCTTCCATGACCACGCGGACGTGTTCTACCCGCGCCAATTCCCTCATGCCAGCGGCGAAGATCGGGCAGGTCTCGCAGGAGTCCCGAGGCAGGTCGCAGCAGGGGGAGATGCTCATTTCCCAGCAGTTGCGGCCTATCTCGGACGCCCGGCAGCCCCGGCAGATCCCGCCTGCACGCGGGTGAACTCCAGCGCAGACGCAGGTGTACTCGAAGCCCGCATAGCGGCCCCCCGGTGTCTGTTCAGCTACCATCGACATCACCTGACCTGGGCTCGATGACAGCGCCCGTTTTCCTCACTCATCGGCCCTGCGCGGGGGTCTCTTGAGGCCCGAGGTCAGACGCACATTCTCGACCAGCGCTCCGGGAACTTTTCGCGGTACTCCCGGTCCAGGAGCCCCATCACGTGCACGTCGTGATACGCGCCGTGCTTGTAGACCGCTTCGCGCATGCGGCCCTCTTCCTGGAAACCGCACTTCTCATAGCATCGCTTGCCCCGAGCGTTGAAGTCGAACACCCGCAGCCAGATGCGGTGCAGGTTCATCTGCCCGAAGCCGAAGCCGCAGAGGGTGAGCACGGCGTCGGCGCCGTAGCCCTGGCCCCAGTACTCCTTCTCGCCGATGGAGATCCCCAGTTCGGCGCAGCGACTTTGCGCATGATCGCTGTGCAGGCCGCAACTGCCGATGGGCGCGCCCTCGAGGGTCTGGATCATGACCACCAAGTCCTTCAGGGGGTCGCGGTCGCTGGTGACCCACCTGCGCTCGGCGGCGAGGGTCAGGGGCATGCCCATCCCCAGGAACCGGGTAACCTCCGGGTCGTTCATCCACCGGTGGCAAAGCTCGGTATCGGCTTCCTCAAGGGCCCGCAGGACTACCTTCTCGCCCTGGATCATGGCTGTCACTCCTTCGACCAGTCTGGCCCGCCGTAGCGGTCGGTCAACTCACTCGCGCCGATGATTCCCCCGCCGAGACAGCGTTCGCCCCGGTAGAAAACCGCCGACTGCCCCGGAGTGGGCGCTCGGGCGGGTTCGAGAAACTCCACGTGCGCGCCAGCTTGGTGAAGCGTGACGCGCGCCGGCACGAGGCGGCCGTTGTAGCGGGTCATGACCTGGCACTCAAATGTCTCTCCTGCCGGCGGTCTCGGCTCATCCTGGGAGGTCACGGGTGTCACCGCCGTCCAGGTGACGGGACCCGTGACAGAACTGACAACCGTCCGCCGGGGCCCGTGGGCTTGACGTCGCGCACACCCGGCGGCTGATTCCGGTGGCAGCGCATCTCCCGAACTCCGCGGGTGGCTCGGAAGAGACGACCCGGAATGCCCCGGGGACCCGCATCCGATCAGGTTCACGTCGCTCACGGCGCACCAGCGCACCCACAGGTCCTGTTCGTCGCCCACGACCAGGCGGTTTCGGGGCATGTCGACGTACAGCACGAACCGCCTGCCTCCGGGACCGCCGATGCCCAGCCCCTTCCTCTGCCCCACCGTGTACCCCCACAGGCCTGAATGCTCGCCGATGACCTGCCCGGACGTGTCCACAATTGGGCCGGGCGCAGCCGGCCGGGGAGTCATCGCCGCCAACCAGTCCGTATAGTCTACGCCGCTGAGGAAGCAGGCGTCCTGGCTTTGCCGCGCGGGTGGCAGGCCCGGCAATTTGGCGGCCACCAGGGCCTCATTGTCGGCCCGGGTGTGCTCGCCGTTGGGGAACAGCGCCCGGGCAAGCTGGCCGCGAGACAGCTGGTGCAGCACGTACGACTGGTCCTTGTGTCGATCCGCGGCCATCAGCAGGTAAGGGCAGGCGCAGGGAGATTGCTCCAGGCGCGCGTAGTGCCCGGTGGCGAGCTTTGCGGCCCCCAGTTCCACTGCGGCGTCCAGCAGGAGCCCGAACTTGATGTGCGCATTGCATTGGACGCAGGGGTTTGGAGTGCGCCCGGCGAGGTACTCGGCGATGAATGGCTCAACCACTCGTCTGCGGAACGGCTCGCGCAGGTCGACGCGATGGAAGGGGATGCCCAGGCGCGCGCACAGGGCGCCCGCATGGTCGGCGCCCTCGTTGTCGCGGGCTGCTTCGTGTAGGTCGGCGGAGATGCCGAGGAGGGGAAGACCGGCCGCCATCAGGCGCAGAAGCGCCGCCGTGCTGTCCACTCCTCCGGACAGTGCGACTGCAATGGGGCCAAAGTTGGGGCGGTTGTTCGGCGTGTACTCATTGGGCATGGTCTGTTTTCGCATCCGCGATGCCGCGTCTGATGGTGGCGCGCCGAGCCTGTGTACCGCAGGGAGCGGATGCCGGGCACGCGCCCATGAGCCGGGCTCGATTGTGTGGGCAATCACATGCCATCTGATCGCCGGCCTGAATGTGTCCGCGCTCTCCGGTACTGAGTCCTGCCGCATAGCCCGCGAAGCGGGCGGCAGCCTGTAGCCACGGGTGGAGTGAAGCGAAGCGAAACGGAACCCGTGGATTCCTGGCCATTCACGTGCCCTGAGCCCCCGAATGGGGGCGGCACAATACGGGATCGCCAGGCGCGCCTGTGTCGCCCCTTCCAGGGGCTATTGGGTCTTCTCGGTCGCCTGATTCCAGGGGCTGCGTCCCGCTTCGCGGGCTGCGAGGCCACGGCAACGGCCTGCGGCATTGCGGCCCGTGGTCGACGCGAGGATCGTGCCCGGATGGCATGCTCCACCCACTCTTCGCGGTCCCGCGGCCCACACGAAAGTTGGCGAGAAACCGTGTCTAGTATAGAATATATCCCACCTATGTCACTGACGATCCAGCAGGTAATCGATCGCGTCGCGGCGTACTGGCCGGGTCTTGACCGCCAGTTGATCATGCGCGCCTACGAGTTCGCCGACTCTGCCCACGCCGGGCAGCGCAGGAAAAGCGGCGAGCCATACATCATGCACCCGCTGAATGTCGCCAACATTCTATCGCAGATCGAAGCAGACCCCCAGTCCATCGCCGGGGGTCTTTTGCATGATACCGTCGAGGATACCGACTACGATCTGGACGATATCACCCGCGAGTTTGGGGAGGAAATCGCCCAGATCGTGGACGGGGTCACGAAACTTGGGCATCTCAATTTCCGCAGCGCCAAGGAAGAGCAGGTGCGCAACCTGCGCAAGATGCTCCTTGCGATGTCCCGGGACATGCGGGTGCTCATCGTCAAACTTGCCGACCGGCTGCACAACATGCGCACCCTAGCATCCCTTGCCGAGGACCGGCAGAAGCACATCGCGGAAGAGACCCGGGCCATCTATGCGCCCCTAGCCCACCGCCTGGGTGTCTGGCGGGTGAAGTGGGAACTTGAGGATCTCTGCCTGCGGTACCTCGAGCCCGATGCCTACTTCGAGATCGTGGACAAGCTGGGCAAGACCCGGGCCGAGCGCGAGAATGACATCGAGGCGGCCCGGTCGGCTCTATCCAAGGGCCTGCACGCGGCCGGTTTGGACGCCGAAGTGCAGGGCCGGGCGAAGCACATTTTCAGCATCTACTACAAGATGAAGACGCAGCATCTGGATTTCGACGACATCGGCGATCTCATGGCCCTGCGGGTGCTGTGCCAGTCAGTGGGCGACTGCTACGCGGCGCTGGGTGTGGTCCATGAGAAGTGGATGCCCCTGACCGGACAGTTCACGGACTACATCGCCAAGCCCAAGAGCAACAACTACCGTTCACTGCACACCAAAGTCCTCGGCCCGGCACAACACCCCATGGAAGTCCAGATACGCACCCATGAAATGCACCGGATCGCCGAGTACGGCGTGGCCGCCCACTGGCGCTACAAGGAGGGCAGCAGCGACCCGGATGTGGACAAGTACCTGTCCTGGTTCCGGCACATCGCCGAGATGGAGACGGACCTGCAGGAGAGCCATGAGTTCTGGGAGGGCCTGGAACACGAGCTTTTCGAAAGCCAGGTATTCGTGTTCACGCCCCAGGGCGATGTGATCGACCTTCCCGCGGGCGCCACGCCGGTGGATTTCGCCTACCGCATCCACACCGACGTGGGCCACCAATGTGTAGGCGCCAAGGTCGACGGGCAACTTGTCCCGCTGGACTACGAGTTCCGCAACGGGCAGGTCGCCGAGATCATCACCCAGCGCGGAACCCAGCCCAGCCGCGACTGGCTGCGATTCGCCCGCAGTTCCCACGCGCGGTCGAAGATCCGCCGGTTCCTCCGCCAGCAGACTCGGGACGAGAACATCGCGCGCGGCAAGGAGGCCCTGGAGCGTGAGATCGCCGGCCTGCGCGGCTCGCAACGGCGCCAGTTGGACATGTCGCGGATGGACTGGGTCGCCCAGCATCTCAACTACCAGGACGTGGAAAGCCTCTACGCCGCCCTGGGGTACGCGGATGTTGACCCCACCACGGTGGTCAACCATCTGCTGCAGCCGGTGGAGCCGGAATCGCTGGCCGAGGAAGTCGCGATGTTCGCGCCCTCGCGAGGGCCCGCGGCGGGAAACGGCCCGCAAGTGACGACGGAAGGCGTGAAAGGCTTCCGGTCCCGCCCAGCGAAGTGCTGCGCGCCGATCCCGGGCGACGATATCGTGGGCTATATCACCCGCGGCGGCGGCCTGGCCATTCATCGAGCCGACTGCAAGAACCTCATCTACCGCCAGGAGCGTGAACCGGAGCGGGTCATCCCTCTTTCCTGGGACAACGAAGACACGAAGGCGGTCTCCACGGACATCGAGGTCACCGCGGTGGACCGAGTGGGCCTGTTCAGCCACATCACC